>JBAZRQ010000397.1:0-3391 GCA_041662925.1 Nocardioides sp.
CTGCCGTCTTCGACCGCAGCGGCCCGCTCGGTACGGCGGTCGTCACGTCCCTGGCCAACGCCCGGCGCACGGTCGACATGGGCGGCATCGAGTACTCCGACGACGGGACGCGCACTGGCGGCTGAGTGCTGTGGCGGCCGGTGGTGCAGGCTGTCCCCGTGACATCGGAGCAGCTGCCCACAGACCTCGGCGAGCGCCTCGCCTCGTGGCTCGAGAGCCTCGGCCTGCGCGAGCACCTGGGCGCCGCGGGGCTGCCGTCCTTCACCCGTGACGGTGACGATGGAGAGGCCGGCCGCGCGCAGTGGACCGACCCGGGCACCGGCCTGCCCCTCGACGCCGACCAGCTCCACCAGCTCGAGCGCCTGCTCCACAACGAGGGCTCCGAGCCCGAGCACGCCGTACCCGTGCCGCTGCTGCTCATCGCCCGCCAGGCGCGGGTGCGCCGGGAGCTGCTGGACGGCCCGTGGTTCACCTACGAGACACTCGCCGCGCTCCGCGGCACCTCGGTCAACGCCACCCGCTTCGCGGTCCACAAGGCCCACAACGCCCACCGGCTGCTCATCGTCGCCACCGAGAGCGGCACCGTCGTGCCCGGCTTCCAGCTCACGGCCGAAGGCGAGCCCCGGCCCGACCTGGAGCCCGTGCTCCGCCCCTTGCTCGCAGCGGGCATGGACCCGTGGCGCGCCTGGGCATGGCTGACCCAGCCGTCCGGCCTCCTCGGAGGACAGGTCGCGGAGCAGCTGGCCGCCGACCCCGCAGAGGCCGACCTCGTCCGGCACGCCGCTGTCCGCCTGGCGGAGCGCGTCGCCGACGCCTGACCGCGGACGCACACGAGCCCGGCCGACCCTGCGGTCGACCGGGCTCGTTGGGCTGATCGGGTCAGCGGAGGTCGAAGCGGTCCAGCTCCATGACCTTGGTCCACGCCGCCACGAAGTCGTGCACGAACTTCTCGTGAGCGTCCTCGCTGGCGTAGACCTCGGCCAGCGCCCGCAGCTGTGAGTTGGAACCGAAGGTCAGGTCGACCGCGGTGGCGGTCCACTTGAGCTCATCGGTGGCCGCGTCGCGGATCTCGTAGACGTTCTCCTCGGACTCCGACGCCACCCACCGCGCACCGGGCGCCAGTAGGTTGGCGAAGAAGTCGTTGCCGAGGACCCCCGGACGCTCGGTGAGCACGCCGTGCCGCACACCCCCGACGTTGTTGCCGAGCGAGCGCAGGCCGCCCACGAGAACGGTCATCTCCGGCGCGGTCAGGTCGAGCATGTAGGCCCGGTCGACCAGGAGCACCTCCGGCTGGGTCTTCTCCCCGGCGCGCAGGTAGTTGCGGAACCCGTCGGCCCGCGGCTCGAGCACCCGGAAGGAGTCGGTGTCGGTCTGCTCCTGGGTGGCGTCAGTGCGTCCCGCGTGGAACGGCACCGCGACCTCCACGCCGGCGTCCTGCGCCGCCTTCTCGACCGCCGCGTTGCCCGCGAGGACGATCAGGTCGGCCAGCGAGACCTGCGCACCGCCGGCTGCGTTGAACTCAGCCTGGATCGCCTCGAGCTTCTCGAGGACGCCTGCCAGCTGCTCGGGCTGGTTGGCCGCCCATCCGCGCTGCGGCTCGAGTCGGATGCGGGCGCCGTTGGCCCCGCCCCGCTTGTCGGTCGAGCGGAAGCTGGCCGCCGAGGCCCAGGCGGTGGAGACCAGCTCGGAGACCGACAGACCGGACTCCAGGACCTTCGCCTTGAGGGTCGCGACGTCGGCGTCGCCGACCAGGTCGGCCGTGGCGACCGGGACCGGGTCCTGCCACAGCTGCGGCTCCGGGACCCACGGCCCGAGGAAGCGGTCGACCGGACCCATGTCGCGGTGGAGGAGCTTGTACCAGGCCTTGGCGAAGGCCACCGAGAACTCGTTGGGGTTCTCGAGGAAGCGGCGCGAGATCTTCTCGTACTCCGGGTCGAAGCGCAGGGCCAGGTCGCTGGTCAGCATCGTCGGCTTGCGCTTCGGCGAGTCCGGCGTGGGGCCCGGGATGATGTCCTCGGCGTCCTTCGCGACCCACTGGTGGGCGCCTGCAGGGCTCTTGGAGAGCTCCCACTCGTAGCCGAAGAGGATCTTGAAGTAGTCGTTGCTCCAGCGGGTGGGCGTGGTGGTCCAGGTGACCTCGAGCCCGGACGTGATGGCGTCGGCGCCCTTCCCGGAGCCGTAGGCGCTCCTCCAGCCCAGGCCCTGCTCCTCCAGCGGCGCGCCCTCGGGCTCGGGGCCGACGAGGTCGGCGTCGCCGGCTCCGTGGGTCTTGCCGAAGGTGTGGCCACCGGCGATGAGCGCGACGGTCTCCTCGTCGTTCATCGCCATCCGGGCGAACGTGTCGCGGATGTCGCGGGCCGAGGCCAGCGGGTCGGGGTTGCCGTTGGGGCCCTCGGGGTTGACGTAGATCAGCCCCATCTGGACCGCACCCAGGACCTCGTCGAGCTCGCGCTCGCCGGCGTAGCGCTCGTCGCCGAGCCAGGTGTCCTCGGGGCCCCAGACGATCTCCTCCGGTTCCCACACGTCCTCGCGGCCGAAGCCGAAGCCGAAGGTCTGGGAGCCCATGTCCTCGAGCGCGACCGTGCCGGCGTAGACCAGCAGGTCGGCCCAGGAGATCTTCTGGCCGTGCTTCTGCTTGACCGGCCACAGCAGGCGGCGCGCCTTGTCGAGGTTGGCGTTGTCGGGCCAGCTGTTGAGCGGCGCGAAGCGCTGGTTGCCCTCACCGGCACCACCGCGACCGTCGTAGATCCGGTAGGTGCCGGCGGCGTGCCAGCTCAGTCGGATGAAGAGCCCGCCGTAGTGACCGAAGTCGGCCGGCCACCAGTCCTGCGAGGTGTTGAGGACCTGGACGACGTCACGGCGCAGCTCGCCGAGGTCGAGCTTCTTGAACTCCTCGGAGTACTTGAAGTCGGGGCCGAGAGGGTTGACCTTCGAGGACTGGGAGCGCAGCACCGACAGGTCGACCTGCTCGGGCCACCAGTCCCTGTTGCCGTGGGGCCGGCCGCCGGTCTTGGGCGTCGGCGAGTCGATCGCCGGGTTCTCGCTCTCACTGCCCTGGCCGGCCGCGGAGTCGGGCATCACCGGGCAACCACCCTCCGCCTTGCGGTCGACTCCCTGGGGGCTCTCGGGTGCAGCGTTGTCCTGGCTGTCGCTCATGTGTTTCCTTCCGGGTTCACTGGGTTTGGGGTGCGGTGGTGCACACGGGGCACAGGCCCCAGTAGATGACCTCGGCCTCGTCGATCGTGAAGCCGCTGTCGTCGGATGCGGTGAGGCACGGCGTCTCGCCCACGGCGCAGTCGACATCGGCGATGACGCCGCACGACCGACACACGACGTGGTGATGGTTGTCGCCGATCCGCGACTCGTAGCGGGCCACGGAGCCGGACGGCTG
>JBAZRQ010000398.1:0-3382 GCA_041662925.1 Nocardioides sp.
CTGGCGCGCCTCGGCGTAGCCGCTCTCGCGCAGGCCGGCGTAGGCCCGGGTCACGGTGGTCCGGGAGACGCCGAGCGCCTCGGTGAGCTCGCGCTCGCTCGGCAGCCGGGTCCCGAGGCCGATCCGGCCGTCGCCGATCAGCAGGGTCAGCGCGTCGGCCAGGCCGGCGTAGGCGGGGCTGCGGTCGAAGTCGCCGACGAGGGCGGCGGTGCGCCCGGCGGAGATCGCGGTGGCTGTGCTCATGCAGGCCACTGTTCCACAATTGGCTATTTGTTCAAGGGCCAATCTGTCCGAAGGTGGTCCCCATGAGCAGTCCGCCCGTCGCACCGCCCCACGCACCCTTCGTCGAGCTGGGCCCGGTGGCCCAGCTGCGGGCCGGGCGGCTCACCGTGCGGCTGACCCTGCTGTACGTCGGTCTCGTCGTGTACGGCGCCTCGCTCGCGATGATGGTGCGCGCCGACCTGGGCCTGGCCCCGTGGGACGTGCTGCACTCCGGGCTGATCCGCCATGTCCCGGTCACGCTCGGCCAGGCGGTCGTGCTGATGAGCTTCGTGGTGCTGGTGCTGTGGATCCCGCTCAGGGAGCTGCCCGGCCTCGGCACCATCTCCAACGCGGTCGTGGTCGGTCTCTCCTGCGACGCGACGCTGCTGTTCCTCGAGCGGCCGGACGCACCGGCGCTCCGGGTCGGCCTGATGCTGCTCGGCGTCGCCACCTGCGGGCTCGCCACCGCCCTCTACATCGGCGCCCAGCTCGGCCGCGGCCCGCGCGACGGGCTGATGACCGGCCTCGCCCGGCGTACCGGCCTCTCGCTCCGGCTGGTGCGCACCGGCCTCGAGGTGTCGGTGGTCCTGATCGGGCTGCTGCTCGGCGGCGAGCTCGGCCTCGGCACGGTCGTCTTCGCACTGACGATCGGCCCGATCGCCCAGGCCCTGCTGCCGATCTTCGTGGTCGACGTGTCGCGCCATAGATCGAGCCAGGGATCGCGCTAGAGACGCGCGCTTCCGAGGCGTGACAGACTTCCGCCGACGGCGCAGTCACACAGCTTCCGGAGGCCCCGAATGACCACATCTGCTGGATCCGAGAACGACGCCGCGGCGGCCGCGCCCCTGGCCCCGCCCGACGCGGCGCTGACCCTCACCGCGCCGGCCGCTCCGGCGCTGGTGATCGAGACCCAGGCGCCCAAGATGGCGCCCCAGGTCTCGGCCGAGGCGAGGCCCGAGCTCGACGGCAAGGTCGACTCCTTCATGGCCGCCCTCACGAGCACGGCCGCGCGCAGCCCGGAGTTCGCCGCCCAGGCGGAGAGCGTGCGCACGATGGGCGACGCCGACATCCGCAAGGCCGCCGAGACCTCCAACCGGATGCTCAACCAGCCGGTCCGCGCGCTCAAGGAGGGGGGCCTCTCGCAGGGCTCCCAGGTGGGCAAGACGCTGCTCGAGCTGCGCCGCACCATCGAGGACCTCGACCCGAGCGAGGCCAAGGGCACCCGCAAGCTGATGGACTGGCTGCCGTTCGGCGACAAGGTCGAGGACTACTTCCGCAAGTACCAGTCCAGCCAGAGCCAGCTCAACGGCATCCTGCACAGCCTGCGCAACGGCCAGGACGAGCTGACCAAGGACAACGTCGCGCTCAACCTGGAGAAGACCAACCTCTGGTCGGTGATGGGCCGGCTCAACCAGTACGTCTACGTCGCCGAGCGCCTCGACGCCAAGCTCGCCGCGAAGATCGCCGAGCTCGAGCTCTCCGACCCCGAGGCCGCCAAGGCGCTCTCGCAGGACGTGCTGTTCTACGTGCGCCAGAAGCACCAGGACCTGCTCACCCAGCTCGCGGTCTCGATCCAGAGCTACCTCGCGATCGACATCATCATCAAGAACAACGTCGAGCTGATCAAGGGCGTCGACCGCGCGTCGACCACGACCATCTCCGCGCTGCGTACGGCGGTCATCGTCGCGCAGGCGCTGGGCAACCAGAAGCTCGTGCTCGACCAGATCACCGCGCTCAACACGACCACGTCGGGGATGATCCAGCGCACCTCGGAGATGCTGCGCGAGAACAGCGCGGCCATCCAGGAGCAGGCCGCCTCCTCGACCATCGGCATGGAGCAGCTGCAGGCGGCGTTCGCCAACATCTACGCCACTATGGACTCCATCGACGAGTTCAAGATCAAGGCGCTCGACTCGATGTCGGCCACCATCGGCGTGCTCGAGACCGAGGTCGAGAAGTCGCGCTCCTACCTCGACCGGGTCCAGGCCCACGACGCGCGCAACTCCGCCGGCACCCTCGACCTGTCCAACGTCCCGACGCGCTGATCTTGAGTCTCAAGTCGTGGCTGAGGCGCCGGCGGGGGTCGGACGACGCACCGTCGGCGGTCCCGGCCGCGCCCACCGAGCAGGACATCCTGGCCTCGCTCAACCGCGTCAACGCGATGCTCGCCGAGGGCAACGCCCCGCCGGTCGTGGTGTCGCGGGTGATCCGGATCGCCCGCACCATCAACGACACCCTGCCCCGCCTGCGCAACCTGGGGCTGGGCAGCATGGAGAGCTACTCGGTGGTGGCGACCGCGACCGACTACCTCCCCGAGGCGGTCGGCGGCTACCTCCGGCTGCCCCGCGACTGGGCCGACACCCGCCCGATCGACGGCTACAAGACCTCGCTGATGGTGCTGATCGACCAGCTCGAGCTGCTCGGCTCGACGATGGACAAGATCTTCGACGCCGCCAACCGTGCCGACGCCCAGGCCCTCCTGGCGCACGGCATGTTCCTCGAGAGCAAGTTCGGCCACTCCGGTGGCACCGACCTGACCCTGGGATCCCCGCATGACTGACGCCCTCACGCTCGCCGACGCCCTCGACACGCTGGCCGCTGCCGCCACCACCGCGGGGGTCGACGCGGCCGCGGCCCGCCGCGAGGGCGAGTGCCTCGCGGCCACCATCGCCGAGCCCTCCCGAGGTGCCTACGTCGACTGGTCCGAGCAGACCGGCCGCGCGGCCTCGTCGGAGGACTTCATGGACGCGGCCTCGCGCGGCCGGCGCTTCCGCTCCGCTCCCACGCCGACCATGAGCGGCCTCTCCCTGGCCGGCTCGGCCCACGCGCCGGCGTACGCCCGGGCCCTGTCCGACGTCGCCCTCGCCGCTGCCACCCTCGGCGAGCAGAACCCCCGCGCCGTCGGCAACGCCGCGACCGCGGCCGCGGCCCAGCTCGACGAGAGCCGGACGCCCGCTCCCGCCCCCCTCGACTTCACCGCGCCGCACGAGCAGGCCGCCCGCTCGGGCGACCACTTCCTCGCGCAGATGATGGACCAGCTCGGACAGGTCCAGCGCAAGCTGGCCAACCTCGACCTCGTGCAGCAGGACGTCCGGCCCGACCCGAACCACCCCGTGCCCCC
>JBAZRQ010000399.1:0-3378 GCA_041662925.1 Nocardioides sp.
ACCCCGCTCGAGTCCCCCGTCACTGCCCCCTGTCGCGTCGTCGCGCAGATGACGAACTACCGCTCCCACATCCAGGACTCCGGCATGAACCCGGACACCACGCCGATGACGTTCTTCCGCAAGACCTCCCACTCGATCACCGGACCCGAGGACGACATCGTCAGACCCGCGCACGTGCGGTTCCTCGACTACGAGGTCGAGATCGGCCTGGTCGTCGGCACAGAGGTCCCCGTCGGAACGGCGATCACCGACGCCAACATCGAGGAGTACGTCGCGGGCCTGGTCGTCACCAACGACGTGTCCGCCCGCGACCTCCAGCTGCCCAAGACCCAGTTCTACGAGGCGAAGTCGTACCCGACGTTCACCCCGGTCGGACCGCACCTCGTGCTGCTCGAGCCCGGGGACTGGGCCCGCTTCGGCGACCTCTGCCTGCGCCTGTGGGTCAACGGCGAGGTCCGCCAGGACTCGACGGTCGCCGACATGCTCTACCGCCCGGTCGAGACGCTCCACGCCCTTGCCCGCTTCCAGCCCCTCTCCCCCGGTGACCTCCTGCTGACCGGGACGCCCGGCGGCACCGCCCTCAAGGCACCGCCCAAGCCCGTGGAGATCATCGGCGCCCTGCTGCCACCGGCGATGAAGTGGAAGGCGTTCTTCAAGGCGCAGGCCAGGAACGACAAGTACCTCCGCGATGGCGACACGGTCGAGGTCGAGATCCGCACCGGGGACGGCGCGCTGGACCTGGGCCGGCAGCACAACACGGTCAGGATCGCCGAGTGACCGGGACTGCGCTCGAGGCGACCGACATCTCCTGGCCGCAGTACTCCCGGCCGGAGGACGTCGAGACGGTCGAAGCCGTGCCGCTCGCCGACCGAGGCATCCCGCAGAGCACACTCGCGGTGCTGCGACGAGCCGCAGCGAGGTGGCCGGACCGCGTGGCCATCAGCGTCCTCCCCGACGCCGCCCGCTGGCGCGAGGCCGTCGACACGACGTACGCGGAGCTGCTGGCCGACGCGAGCAGGATCGCCAACCTGCTGGGCTCGCTCGGGGTCGCTCAGGGGGCGCCCGTGGGCATCATCTCGCCCAACTGCGCCCAGCTGGTCCCGGTGATGTTCGGCATCCAGGCCGCCGGAGTCGCCGTACCGCTCAACGGCGGGCTCAGCGTGGACCACCTGGCCACCCTGCTCGAACGCACCGGGACCCGGGTCCTGTTCGCCGCCGGCCCGGACCTGGACCCCGCCCTGTGGTCCAAGACGCAGGACCTGGTCCACCGCGACCTCCTCGACGTCGTGCTCGCGCTCGAGCCGTCGGTTCCCCCGTCGGAACCGGCCGACCTGCCGCGTTCCCCGGCGTGCCGCATCTCCTACCTGCGGACCGCGTGGGCCGGCCAGCCCACCGAGCTCGACCACGAGCCCGGCGCGGACGATCTCGCGGCGATCTTCCACACCGGCGGCACCACCGGCGTCCCCAAGCTCGCCGCCCACACGCACCGCAACCAGACCGCCGACGCGTGGATGATCGCAGCCGACTCCACGCTGCAGGCCGGGGACACGGTCCTCGCCGCGCTGCCGCTGTTCCACGTCAACGCACTCCACGTCACGATGCTGGCGCCGGTCCTCAAGGGCCAGCGTGTGGTGTGGGCGGGCCCGCTCGGATACCGCGACCCCGCCCTGTACCCCGAGATCTGGCGGATCGTCGAGCACTTCGGCATCACGACGATGAGCGCGGTCCCCACGGTGTACGCCGTCCTCGCCGGCTGCCCCGTCGACGCCGACATCTCGACGCTGCGCCACGCGATCGTCGGAGCGTCCGCCTTGCCGCACGGGGTCAGGACGTCGTTCGAGGAGAACACCGGCGTCCCCCTCCTGGAGGGATACGGGCTGACCGAGGGCACCTGCGCGAGCGCCCGCAGCTTCCTGTCCGCACCTCGTCCGGGGTCCGTCGGGAAGCGGCTGCCCTACCAGCCCATGCGCGTCGTCCGCACCGCCGGCGACGGGAGCTGGCAGGACGTGGCGCCCGGCGAGCGGGGCACGTTGCTGATCGGCGGCCCGACCGTGTTCGCCGGCTACGTCGTCGACCACGACCGGGCAGGGTTCCGGCTCGATGCGCTGGGCAAGGTCCGCGACGGGTGGCTCGACACCGGCGATCTCGCCCGCCTCGACGCCGACGGCTTCGTGCACCTCGCCGGTCGCGCCAAGGACCTGATCATCCGCGGCGGGCACAACATCGACCCCGCCGCCATCGAGGCCGTCCTGCTCTCCCATCCCGAGGTTGCCGACGCGGCGGCGGTCGGCCGTCCCGACCCGCGCGCGGGCGAGGTGCCGGTCGCCTACGTCACGCTCGTGCCCGGGTCCACCCTCACCGGTCCCGAGCTGCGGACCTGGGTGACCCGGACCGACCTCGAGCCGGCCGCCCGCCCGCGGATCGTCACGATCCGCGAGGCGCTGCCGGTCACCGACGTCGGCAAGCCCTACAAGCTCGCGCTGCGAGCCGACGCCGCCGCGGTCGCGGTGGTCGAGGCACTCGGCAGACATCCCGGCATCGTCGACGTGAGCGGTTCGGTCGTGGACGGATCGGTGACGGTGACGGTGACCACCGACCCCTCCGCTGACGGTGGCGGCGTGCGGGCCGAGCTCGACCGGTTCGCCCTGACCACGAGGGTGGTCGTCGCATGAACGACCACCTCGGCCTCCTCGTGAGTGCACTGGTCCTCGCTGCCGGCTTCGTGGCGCTCGGTTCGGCGAAGGTCGTCGCCCACCCGAGCATGGTCCGTCGGGCCCACCACGTGGGCCTCGGCGCCGGGTCCTACCGCGCGATCGGGTCGCTGGAGCTGGCCGGGGCCGCCGGCGTGCTCGCGGGCCTCGCCTGGCGGCCCCTCGGCATCGCCGCCGCCCTCGGCCTGGTGGCCCTGATGCTGGGCGCCGTCATCGCCCACCTGCGCGCCCGGGCAGCGATCGTCGAGCTGGCGCCCGCGCTCCTCTTCGGCGCGGTGGCGGTGGGCTACCTGGTCGCCTCGGGGGTGCGACCGTGACCGCGCCCAGCGTCGTCGTCGTCGGCGCGGGTCCGACCGGCGTCACCGCCGCCATCCTGCTGGGGCAGCGTGGGATCCCCGTGCTGGTCCTGGACCGCTGGCCCGAGGTCTACCCGCAGCCACGAGCCGTCCACCTCGACGACGAGGTCTGCCGGATCATCGCCCGGTTGGGCATCGCAGAGGAGTTCGCCGAGGTGTCCCGTCCCGGCGCGGGACTGCGGCTGCTCGGGCCCGACCACCGCGTGCTGGCCCAGTTCGACCGTGCGAACCCGATCACGGACAACGGGTTCCCGCAGGCGAACATGTTCGACCAGCCGGAGCTCGAAGCACTGCTGCGGGCCCGGATGTCG
>JBAZRQ010000400.1:0-3376 GCA_041662925.1 Nocardioides sp.
CACGACGTTGGGTACGCCGGTCAGGCGCGCGAGCTCGGCGTTGGCCAGCAGGTGCCGGATCTCGCCGTGCACCGGGAGCACGTTGCGCGGCTTGACGATGTTGTAGCAGTAGAGGAGCTCACCGGCACTGGCGTGGCCGCTGACGTGGACCAGTGCGTTGCCCTTGTGGACCACCGTGGCGCCCCAGCGGGCGAGACCGTTGATCACGCGGTAGACGGCGTTCTCGTTGCCGGGGATCAGGCTCGAGGCGAGCAGCACGGTGTCGCCGGCCTCGATGTGCACCAGGTTGTGGTTGCGCTGGGCGATCCGGCTGAGCGCGCTCATCGGCTCGCCCTGCGAGCCCGTGGAGATCAGCACCTGCCGCTCCGGGGGCAGCGTGGGCAGCTCCTTGGCGTCGATCAGCACGCCGGCGGGCACCGTGAGGTAGCCGAGCTCCTTCGCGATCAGCATGTTGCGCACCATCGAGCGGCCGACGTAGGCGACCTTGCGGTCATGGGCGACGGCCGCGTCGAGCACCTGCTGGACCCGGTGCACGTGGGAGGCGAAGCAGGCCACGATGATCCGCTGCGAGGAGTCGCGGAAGACCTGGTCGATCACCGGGGTGATCGACTTCTCCGTGGGCGTGAAGCCGGGGGTCTCGGCGTTGGTCGAGTCGGTGAGGAAGAGGTCGACGCCCTCCTCGCCCAGGCGCGCGAACGCGCGCAGGTCGGTGATCCGACCGTCGAGGGGCAGCTGGTCCATCTTGAAGTCGCCGGTGTGCAGGACCAGGCCGGCACCGGTGCGGATCGCCACGGCCAGGGCGTCGGGGATCGAGTGGTTGACCGCGATGAACTCCAGTTCGAACGGACCCAGGCTCATCCGGTCGCCCTCGCGCACCTGGTGGTGCACCGTCTCCTTGAGCCGGTGCTCGCGCAGCTTGCTGTCGAGCAGCGCGAGGGTGAGCTCGGAGCCCACGAGCGGGATGTCGCTGCGCTCTCGCAAGAGGTACGGCGTGGCGCCGATGTGGTCCTCGTGCCCGTGCGTGAGCACCAGCGCCTCGACGTCGTCGAGGCGGTCACGGATCGGCTCGAAGTCGGGGAGGATCAGGTCGACCCCGGGGTGGTGGTCCTCCGGGAACAGCACCCCGCAGTCGACGATCAGCAGGCGCCCGTCGTACTCGAAGACGGTCATGTTGCGGCCGACCTCGCCGAGCCCGCCGAGCGGGATGACTCGCAGGCCCCCCTTCGCCAGTGGTGGCGGTGCGGAGAGCTCGGGGTGCGGGTGACTCAAGAGGTGTCCTGTCCTAGATCAGGCCGGACGTGGCGAGCCCCGCTCGCAGCGCGGCCACCTCGTTGTCGTCCAGCGGCACCAGGGGCCCGCGGACGTTGCGGTTGTCGAGCACCCCCAGGAGCTGCAGCGCCGCCTTGGCGGTGGTCGCTCCGTAGTTGGCGGGACCCATCACGGCATCGATCGCGGGCAGCAGCCGGGTGAAGACCCGGAGCGCGCCTGCGGAGTCGCCGGCCTCGAAGGCGTCGGCCATCTCGCGCAGCTGGCGCCCGGCGACGTGACCGACCACGGACACGAAGCCCGAGCCGCCGTGCGCGAGCCAGGCGAGGTTGGCGACGTCGTCGCCGGAGTAGACGGCGTAGCCCAGGTCGATCAGCCTGATGCCGCGGACGAAGTCACCGACGGCGTCCTTGACCGCGACGACGGTCTCGAGCTCGATGGCCGCGGCGTAGGTCTCCAGGGAGATCGTGGTGCCGGTGCGTCCGGGGACGTCGTAGAGCATCACCGGGACGCCGGTCGCCTGGGCGACGGTGCGGAAGTGGTGGAGCACGCCGGCCTGGCTGGGCTTGTTGTAGTAGGGCGTGACCAGCAGCAGGCCGTCGGCGCCGATCTTCTCGGCCTGGACGGCGAGCTCGACGGAGTGGGCAGTCGCGTTGGTGCCCACGCCGGCGACGACGAAGGCGCGGTCACCGACGGCGTCCTTGACCGCGGCCAGGATCTCGCCGTCCTCGGCGACGGTCGTGGTGGGCGACTCGCCGGTGGTGCCCGACACCACGACCCCGTCGTGACCGTTGTCCACGAGGTGCGTCGCGATCCGGGCGGTGCCGTCGAGGTCGACCGAGCCGTCGTCGTGGAACGCGGTTGCCATGGCCGTGAGGAGGCGGCCGAACGGCGCGGCGCTCGGGAGGGAGGGCGCTGTCGTCATGACCCCAAGGCTATCCCTCACAGGTGGGGCATCACGTCAGCCGCCACCAGCCGGAGATGGTCGAGGTCGCTCAGGTCCAGCATCTGGAGGTAGATCCGCTGCGTGCCGAGGGCCGCGAACCTGGCGATCTTGTCGAGCACCTCGTCCGGGGTGCCGGCCAGGCCGTTGGTGCGCAGCTCGGCCTTGTCGCGACCGATCGCCGCCGCCCGCTGGTCCAGCTCGGCCTCGTCGGCGCCGACGCAGAGCACCAGCGCGTTGGAGTAGACCATCGCGTCGGGGCTCCGGCCGTTGGCCTCGCAGGCCGCACGCACCCGGGCGAACTGCACCGCGGTCGTCTCCTCGTCGACGAACGGGAGGTTGAACTCGTCGGCGTACGCCGCGGCGATGGCCGGCGTGCGCTTCTTGCCGAGTCCCCCGATCAGCAGCGGGGGCCTGGCCTGCGCGGGCTTGGGCAGCCCCGGGGAGTCGGTGACCTGGTAGTGGGTGCCGTGGTGGCTGAACCGGCCAGTGCCGTCCGCCGGGGTGGCCCACAGGCCGGTGATGATCGCCAGCTGCTCCTCGAACCGGTCGAAGCGCTCCGAGGTGCTCGGGAACGGGATGCCGTACTTGGTGTGCTCGGCCTCGAACCAGCCCGCCCCGATCCCGAGCTCGACCCGACCGCCGCTCATCTGGTCGACGTTGGCGACGCTGATCGCCAACGGCCCGGGCTGGCGGAACGTCGCGCTGGTCATCATGGTGCCGAGGCGGATCGTGCTGGTGTCGCGGGCGAGCCCGGCCAGCGTGATCCAGGCGTCGGTCGGCCCGGGCAACCCGTCGGTGCCCATGGAGAGGTAGTGGTCGGAGCGGAAGAAGGCCCCGAACCCCAGCCGCTCGGCCTCCAGTGCCACGTCGAGCAGGTCGTCGTACGTCGCCCCCTGCTGGGGCTCGGTGAACACGCGAAGTTCCATGTCCCCCAGCCTCCCACTCACCCGCCCCGACACACCGCTGACCCGTCACAAACTCAGTGTGATCCTCGCCGACCCGTCAGAAACTCACGCCAGTCATCGCTGACCCGTCACCAACTCACGGCAGATCTCGCTGACCCGTCAGAAAGTTTCGGACGGGTCAGCGGTGGAGCGAGTGAGCCAGACGACGTCGCGGTCGGGGAACGTCTCTCGGCGCTGCTCGACCCAGTCAGCGCGGTCG
>JBAZRQ010000401.1:0-3376 GCA_041662925.1 Nocardioides sp.
CCAGGTGGGAGCCCTTGAAACGGGACTGGCGGCCGAGCCGCTCGGGGGAGTTCTTGAGCCGGATCTGGGCGAAGACCACGAGGCTGACCACGGCCAGGACCGCGATGAGGTCCTGGGCGAAGCCGAGGATGGCCCAGTGCCCGATGAGCGGGATCGCGAACGTGGGGTCGAAGAGGGCGCCGTACGCCTCGAGGTAGACCGTCGAGAGGATCAGGAAGGCCCAGAACACGAAGAAGTGGGCCGCACCGGGCACGGACCACTTGAGCAGCTTCTTCTGGCCGAAGACCTCGACCACCTGGGTCTTGAGCGACTCGCCCAGCCGCTTCGTGACGTTCTCGAGGCGGTCCGGGGCCGGCTGCCCGTTGGTGATGAGCCGGCCGAGGAAGAGCACGCGCCGCCCGGCGAGGGCCAGCGTGACCGCTGTCATCCCCAGCCCCAGAATCAACACCAGATCCACTTTCACTCCTCATCACGGGCGGCTCGCCGAGATTTCCTCGACGGGTTGCTGTGAGGAGGATACGGCCATTCGCGGCCTGGCCCCGGCCCGGACCATGTGAGGGTTCTTACTGGCCGGACTACCGGAGGCGCGTGACCCGGCCGGCGCGGTTGAACGTCACCGTCATCATCACCTTGGGCTCGGCGGCGGTCTCGGCGCAGAAGCCGTACGTCGTACCGAGTCGCGTGTAGGGCTGGCCGACGGCCCGCATCACCGCGAGCGTGCTCATCCCCTTGCGGACCAGGCGCCGCACGACCGGGACGCTCTTGCGCAGGCCCGGGTTGCGGCACGAGTCGGGCTTGATGCCCATGGTCCGCTCCCACATCTGCAGGTAGGCCTCGGCCCCGCGGGCCATGTCGTCGACGATCGCGACACCGTCCCGGCCGGCCACCTTGCGCAGGTCCTCGACCCAGTCGGGGTAGAGGCCGTACTGGGCGACGCCGTCGCGGTTGATGTCGAAGACCCGCTTGCCGGCCGTCTGCCGCTTGACCCTGATGCCGTTGATGCCGCGGAACGGGTAGCGCACCTTGTTGGCCACGTCGGCGCCGCGCGGGTCACCCTGCGCGCCGAGGCCGTTGATGTCGGCGCCGAAGCCGAACCCGAAGTAGTAGCGCTCGTCGGCCCAGCCGAGGTGGCGGCGCCACTTCTCGACGAACCCGGTCGAGTCGCCGGCGTACGGCGCGATGAAGCCGCCGAGCTTGTAGATGCGCGGGTAGGTGTCGGGGGTCGACCAGGAGTGGCTGGAGATGATCCCCGGGTAGTTCATCCGCGCGATCTGGTTCACCGCGGACTTGCGGGCCTTCACGCTGAGGTGGTCGGGGTCGAAGATCATCCGGCGCTTCGCCAGGCCACGGATGGTGTGCTCGCCGAGCGTCGTGAGCCCGCGGGCGTTGCAGTGCGCCGGGGGCCCGTAGACCGGGACCGCGGGGAGCACGCCGCCGAACAGCTGGCCGATGGCGCCGAAGAGCGCGTCCTGCTGTTCGGGGTCGATCTCGGGGAAGGCGTACTGCGGGTTGTCTGCGGACTCCCCGTTGGCGGGCTCGCAGTGCTTCATGTTCCAGAACGTGCCGGTCTCGAGGAAGTTGGCGGCGTTGACGACCGCACCAGTGCTGCCGGCGTCGCCGGCGACTCCGGCCAGGGCGTTGTCGAACTTGTTGACCAGCTCCATCTGGCGTACGCCGAGGCGGTGCACCTCGTCGAGCTGACGGTCGATCTCGGCGGCACTGCAGGCCGGCACGTCCTGGCTGCCGACCTGCTTGAACGTGCACCCGAACGGGACGCTCGTCTCGATCCCCATGATCACCGCCATCTTGCCGGCGTTGATCACCTTGCGGGCCTGGAAGGGGTTGGTCACGATCCGGTAGAAGCCCTTGCCCGGTCCGCCGAACTGGGCGTCGATGTAGTCCTGGAAGTTGCGCATCTGGCGTGCCTGCAGCCGGATGGAGTCCATGTCGTCGCAGGAGTTGCGCTTGAGCGGGTAGAGCTGGCACAGCTGGTTGTTCTCGACGAGCAGGTTGACGAAGAGCCGCTGTCCGCCGCGCCAGGCACGCTCCATCCAGCGGTAGTAGGTGCCCTCGTGGGTCAGCGAGTGGGGGGCGGGCCAGTCCTGGAACGTCGGCCAGCCCACCGGGTCGTGCCCGGGCTCGCCGGACAGGAAGGTCTCGAGCACGCCGCCGTAGCCGCCGGTCGCACTGTGGTCGGGGCAGTCGACCAGCGCGTAGGGCGCTCCGTACCGGTCCCAGGGCTTGCCGCAGTGGGCCTCGCCACCGAGGAACTCGAAGGCCATGCCGTGGGTGTGGGCGTCGACGTAGCCACGGACCTCCTGGTAGGACGTCACGCCGCCGTGGGGGTTGCCGGTGATGTCGATGCCGGACTCCGGGTAGGCGGCGCAACCGCGCACCTTCTCGAGGACGAAGCCGGAGGGCGCGTCGCCCAGCGCGAGACGTCGTCCGTCGGCCCGCAGCGCCCGGCCGCCGACCTGCCGGAGGCTGAAGAAGCCACCGCTGGTGCGCTTCACGACCCAGTCGGCGTCGGGGCTCGGCAGGGCCGCGAGCCCGGCGCCGGACAGGAAGTCGCGCTTGACGCCGTAGAGCAGGTAGCTGCCGAGGTCGGTGGCCTTGAAGAAGAAGCGCGCGGACTTCTCGCGTGACCTGGTGTTCAGGGCCAGGCCCGCGGAGGTCCGGTTGAGGTAGCGGCCGCGCGGTGTCCGCAGCGTGTAGCAGCCGTTGGCCATCTCGTAGCGGCTGCGCGGGTGGAAGGCCCGCTTGACGCCCATCGCGACGGTGGTGAGCGTCGGCTCCGCGAGCTTGCGCTGACCGGCGACGTACGCCGCGTTGGCGCGGCGCTCCGTCGCCGTGGTCGGGTCCTGAGTGGCGGCGCCGACCTCGCCGGCGCGCGAGATGGCGTTCTTGGTCGCGGGGTCGTTGTGGTCGTGCGGCGGGGTGCCCGGGGGGTCGACGTGCGGCAGCGTCTCGAGCGCGGCGGCCCGGCCGGCGTCGTACTGCTGACGGAGCGAGCCCTCACGGTGCCCGAACGACGGCACGGTCTGCAGGGCGCCCACCACGAGGACTGCGGACACGAGGCTCGCCCACAGGAGATGACGGCGGGGACGGGTCTCTGGGCGCATCTGCTCTCCTGGGTCGGCTGCTCGGCAGGATCACCCACGTGGTGGGCCCTGTCGAGGGAGCAACGCGCGAGCGCAGCAGAAGTCACTCCACCGAGGGCGGGGTCCCTGCATGGGAACCCCGCCCTCGGCGGTGAAGCTGGTGTCGGCTCAGCCCTTGCGGATCCGGACCTCGGCGACGCCGAGGTCGATCACCGCTCCGGTGCCGTCGAGCACCGTGATGCGCAGACCGACCACGGAGATGCCGTTCTTGATCC
>JBAZRQ010000402.1:0-3372 GCA_041662925.1 Nocardioides sp.
CGGGTGGCGAGTCGGATGTCCTCGATGCTCTGGTCGAGCGTGATCACCCGGTTGAGCGTGGAGACGAGGATGCCGTACCAGGTCTGCTCGACGATCCGGATCATGCGGAAGTCCTCCTCCTCGGGCTCGTCCACCCCCAGGGCGGTGAGCAGGGTCAGGTGGAAGGCGGCGTTCGCGTCGGTGAACTCCCGTCCGGACTGCAGCTGCGCCGAGTTGTTGGCCTGCAGCATCGCGGTGGCCAGGCGGGGTCGTTCGAGCATCCGACGGCTGGCCGCGATCAACACCTCGGCGACGCCCTCCGCGCGGTGACCGGGCTCCGGGCGGCGGAGCGCGGACTCGCTGAGCCGCTCGACCTGGCCATGGAGCACGGCGACGAACAGGTCGGTCTTGGAGGGGAAGTAGCGGTAGAGCGTGGCGATCGCCACGCCCGCCTCCTTGGCGACGTCGAGCATCTGGACCCGCTCGAGGTCGTGCACGGCGCCCAGCTTGCTGGCCGCGCGGAGGATGCGGCGGTAGCGCTCCTTCTGCTCGGCCGAGGTGGGCTCGGCCGGCTGCCGGGCCTCGGCGATTCGCGCCACGCGTCTCTCCCTGCTCTGTTCGTGCGGTCCACTCGCGGACCCGTCCTCTGCATCCTGCGCCGCGGGACGTCCGGGACGGCACGAGGCTACCGCTGAGTGGGACGCCGCCGGCGGCGCTCGGTTCCCGCGCCGCACACTCGTTTTCGCGACGTGCAAGCGACGGAAAGAGGCGACATGACGCAGCAGACCGAACAGGTTCGAAGCATCGAGGTGGACGCTGCTCCGCGGCGGTTCGCGCGCGGTTGGCACTGCCTGGGCCTGGCGCGTGACCTCGCGGACGGCGAGCCGCACCAGATCAACGCGTTCGGCCAGAAGTTGGTCGCGTTCGCCGGCGAGGACGGCGTGGTCAACGTGCTCGACGCCTACTGCCGCCACATGGGCGGTGACCTCTCCCAGGGCTCGGTGAAGGGCAACGAGATCGCCTGCCCGTTCCACGACTGGCGCTGGGGCGGCGACGGCCGTTGCAGGCAGATCCCCTACGCGCGACGCGTCCCGCTCCGTGCCCGGACCGCCGCGTGGCCGACGATGGTCCAGGACGGCATGGTGTTCGTCTGGAACGACCCCGAGGGCAACCCGCCGCCGGAGGACGTGACCATCCCGCGGATCCCGCAGGTCGACGACGACCGCTGGACCGACTGGATCTGGTACGAGACCGTGATCGAGGGCGCCAACTGCCGCGAGATCGTCGACAACGTCGTGGACATGGCCCACTTCTTCTACATCCACTACTCGTTCCCGACGTACTTCAAGAACGTCTTCGAAGGCACCGCGGCCTACCAGTACATGAACGGCGCCGGCCGCGAGGACGTCCGCCCCACGACACCGTCGAAGACCAACCCGACGGTGCTCGGCACCACGTCGGTCGCGGCGTACCACGGGCCGTCCTTCATGATCGACGAGGTCACCTACCACTACGAGGACCTCGACGTCGACACGATCCTGATCAACTGCCACTACCCGATCGACGAGAACTCCTTCGTCCTCCAGTACGGCATCATCGTGGAGAAGAAGGAGGGCATCTCCGACGAGGAGGCCGACCTGATGGCCGCGAAGACCGGCAAGTTCATCAAGTACGGCTTCGAGCAGGACGTGCAGATCTGGAAGAACAAGGCCCGCATCGACAACCCGCTGCTGTGCGAGGAGGACGGGCCGGTCTACCAGCTGCGACGCTGGTACCAGCAGTTCTACGTCGACGTCGCCGAGGTGACTCCCGAGATGACCGAGCGGTTCGAGTTCGAGATCGACACCAGCCGGCCCAACGAGGCCTGGCGGGCCGAGGTCGAGCAGAACCTGACCGTGCGGCAGGCAGTGCCGCGCTGATGGGTACGGGCCTGATGGGTACGGCGGCCCCGGCCCCGCGCCCCGACACCCGACTGGAGGACGGCCCGATGCGGCCGGTCGACTGCGCCGTCTGCGGCGCGGAGGTGCTGGCCCGCAAGAGCAGCTGGGACCAGACCTCCATCCAGTGGACGACCGACGCCCGCACCCGGTGCGTCGAGCGCGCCCTCCCCCATCCGCCGGAGCCGCGGCCCAACCGCAACGCGTTCGCGGGCTGCGCCGCGCTCAAGGACTCGGTCCGCGAGGCCGCCGTACGCGGCGAGCTCGAGGTCCAGTCGCACGAGCCACTGAAGACCAGCCCGGAGGCACACCAGTGACCGACCTCGACCGCTACGGGCCGTGGGCCGTCATCGCGGGCGGCTCCGAAGGGGTGGGCGCCGAGCTCGCCCAGCAGCTCGCCGTCGACGGCTTCAACCTGCTCCTCGTCGCCCGCAGGCCGGGGCCGCTGGAGACCACCGCTGAGGCGGTCCGCGCACACGGCGTCGAGGTGCGCACGGTGTCGGCCGACCTGACCCGACCCGAGTCGGTGGCCGCCGTCACCGACGCGACCGAGGACGTCGAGGTGGGCCTGCTGGTCTACAACGCCGGCGCCAACACCCACGGACGCGCCTTCACCCGGGGCGAGCTCGCCGGGTTCCAGGGCGTGATCGACCTCAACATCACCACGATGCTCGCTCTCACCCACCACTACGCCGCGCCGATGCGGGAGCGGGGCCGTGGCGGGATCCTGCTGGTCGGCTCGCTCGCCGGCTACGTCGGCACGTCGACCGAGGCGATCTACGGCGGGGTCAAGGCCTTCGGCCGGATCTTCGCCGAGGGCCTGTGGGCGGAGCTCCGGGAGTACGGCGTCGACGTGCTCGAGCTCGTGCTCGGGGTGACCCGGACCCCGGCCATGGAGCGGGCGGGGCTCAACTTCGACGTACCGGGCATGCACGTCTCGGAGCCGGCGGACGTCGCCCGAGAAGGACTCGCCGCCCTTCCACACGGTCCGGTGCACGTCATCTCCGGCAACGAGGCCACCGTCGAACGGCGACTGAGCCCGGACCGGGCCCGCTTGGTCGCGGGCACCGAGAAGGTCATGCGCCTACTGGTGCCCCCGCACTGATCCTTCCGGCGGAGGCGGGCATCCGCTGACTGCGGCGGGGCTGCGGCTGGTCCGGGCAGAGCTCCGCGCTGATCTGCCGCGCGGCGTCGGCCACCAGCGGGGCGACCCGCTCCAGCGCCGTACCGGCCCCGGCGACGACCGAGATCGCGCCGATCGGTCCCCTCGGTCCGCGGATCGCGGCCGCGACACAGGCGATGTCAGGGAAGCACTCCCCGCGTTCGAGAGCGATGCCGCCACGGGCCCGGATCCGGCCGAGCTCCAGGTGGAGGGCGTCGAGCTCCGCGATGGTCGCGGGCGTGCGGGCGCTCAGCCGGCCGTCGAGGATCTCCTCGACCTCCTCGGGCTGCAGCC
>JBAZRQ010000403.1:0-3367 GCA_041662925.1 Nocardioides sp.
CGGCCAGGCCTTGCCGGGCGCCGCCGCCGCGGCGCCGGTCAAGCGGGTCCGCACCCACCACCTGCGCGAGATGAAGGAGCGCGGCGAGCGCTTCTCGATGCTCACCGCCTACGAGCAGTACGCAGCGCAGACCTTCGACGAGGCCGGCATCGAGGTGCTCCTGGTCGGCGACTCGGCAAGCAACAACGTCTTCGGCAACGAGACCTCGCTGCCGGTGACCGTCGACGAGCTGATCCCGCTGACCCGCGCGGTCAGTCGCTCCGTACGTCGTGCGCTCGTCGTCGGCGACCTGCCGTTCGGCTCCTACCAGGCCTCCCCCGAGCAGGCCTACCTCACCGCGGCGCGGTTCATGAAGGAGGGCGGTGCCCACTGCGTCAAGCTCGAGGGCGGCGTCGAGATGGTGCCGCAGATCGAGAAGCTGACCCGGGGCGGCATCCCCGTGATGGCCCACATCGGGTTCACACCCCAGTCCGAGCACGCGCTCGGCGGCTACCGCGTCCAGGGGCGCGGCGACACCGCCGACCGGGTCCTGACCGACGCCCACGCCGTCCAGGACGCGGGCGCCTTCGCCGTGGTCATGGAGATGGTGCCCGGCGACGTGGCCGGCCAGGTGACCAAGGAGCTCGCCATCCCCACCATCGGCATCGGTGCCGGCGCCGACTGCGACGGCCAGGTCCTGGTCTGGCAGGACGCGTTCGGGCTGCGTACGGGCAAGATGGCGCGCTTCGTCAAGCAGTACGCCGACCTGCACGCGACGCTGCTGCAGGCGGCGCGCGACTACGACGCGGACGTCAAGGCCGGGACCTTCCCCGGGCCTGAGCACACGTTCTAGGAGGTGCGGCGCCGACCTCGTCGGTGCAGCAGCAGCGCCACCAGCGCGGCAGGTACGACGGCAGCGGCGGGGGCGAGCAGCCCCGACGGCTTCGAGCGGTGGTCGGCACCGAGGTCGCGCGGGACCAGCGGCGGCACGGTGCGGTTGGTGAGCCCGCGGAACCGGTAGACGTCGAAGCCGCGCACCAGGTCGTTGCCGTAGCCGTAGAACGAGCCGTTGCGGCTGATCTTGTTGGTCTTGAACGACCACGTGTCGGAGTCCGGGAACACGAAGTGACCGACCTCGCGGATGCCGATACCGCTGCCCAGGGCGACGGTCGCCGGCGAGCCCTTCGCCGTGGCGAGGCCGCTGATGTCGAGCACCCGCACGCCCTGGCTGTACCAGGCGATCGTCATCAGCTTCTGGCGCGGGTACATCCGCAGCACGTGCGACGTGCAGGTGGTGCCGTCCTGCGGCCGGACCGCGTCGATGAACCACGCGCCGACCTTGACCGGAGCGGCGACCCGGCTGCCGGTGATGTCGTAGACGTGCAGCCCGCCACCGGGGCACTCGAGGCTCCCGGCGGCGCCTGCGCGTTCGTCGGTGATGACCAGCAGCGAGCGGGTCGACCCGTCCTTGCGGCGCAGCGTCACCGGGTCGGACTGGTGCACGACGTTGATCGCCGGGTCGATGATCTGCCCGATCCGCTTCGGTGCGCGCGGGTTGCGGGTGTCGAGGATCAGGGTCTGCGAGAGCGCCGCGACGAAGGCGCGGGTGCCTGAGGCGTTGAACGTGATGTCGTGCGACTCCGAGCCCAGGGACGTCGGGACGTAGGGGATCCGGTAGTCCTGCACCTTCTTGGGCAGGCTCGGGCGCGAGATGTCGTAGATCGTGACCGCCGGCGCGGTGCTCGTCGCCAGGTCGGAGTTGGAGTTGTAGAGGTAGTTGCCGCTCGGGTGAATGGTCATGTTGTGGGAGCCGCGAGGCACCGACAGGAAGCTCACCGACTGCGGACGGCTCGGGGTGGTGAGGTCGACGATGACGGTGCCCGCGTCGTCGGGGCCGAGCTTGAGGTCACGACCGCAGCGCGAGGCCGCGCCCTCGTCGCCGAGCGTCGAGTCGGCGGTGTAGCTGGCGAGCACGCGGTTCTTCTTCTTCCAGACCTGGATGTCGCCCTGGCTGACCTTGCAGTCGTAGACCGCCACCCGGCGCGGCGCGGTGGGCCGGGTGATGTCGATGATCTGCATCCCCAGGTCCAGCGTGCCGGCGAGCGCGTAGTCACGCCCGTCGATGCGGACGAACTCGATGTCCGAGCCGTTCTGGGCCTCGCCGGACCGGTCGTACTGGAGGTTGGCCACGTGGCTCATCCGCGCGCCGGTGCCCCGCACCGCGACCTTCTCTCCGCGGGTGTTGGTAGCGATGTCGCCGGCACCCTCGTGCGCGGACGCGGGCGGCGTCGCGACGACGCTCAGGGCGGCAGCGGCGAGCGCGAGGGCGACGCGGGCGGTCGTGGTGGCGGGCACGGTTCCTCCAGGCAGGATCAGGTCTTCACGGGCCAACGAGCCGCCAGGACAGGGGTTACCGTGAGCCCATGCGCTCACTCGGTCTCGGACTCCTGCTCAGCCTCGTCCTCACGGGCGCGCCGGCCGTGGCCAGCCCGGCTCCGCCCGACGCAGGCGAAGAACGCCGCGCGACCCCACGCCTGGTGGTCACCAAACGGGTCACCGGCCTGAGCAACCCGTGGGACGTGCAGCCCATCGGCAACGGGCGGCTGCTGATCACCGAGCGCGACACCGCCCGACTGATCGTGGCCGGCAAGGGCGGCAAGCGGGTCGTGAAGTTCCCCTCCGGGTCGGTCTGGGTCTCCGGCGAGACCGGGCTGATGTCGCTCGAGGTCGACCCGGCCTTCGCGAAGAACCGGCGCTTCTACACGTGCTCGGGCGGCTTCACGGACGGCGGCGGGCACGACGTACGCGTCAACGCCTGGACGCTGAACAAGACGCTCACCAGGGCCACCCTCGTGAAGAAGCTCATCGGTGGCTTCCCGACCACCACCGGGCGCCATGGCGGCTGCCGTCTCCTCATCACCCGCAACGGCTCGCTCCTCGTCGGCACCGGCGACGCAGCGGTCGGCACCAACCCGCGCGACCTCGACTCCCTCGGCGGCAAGACGCTCCGGCTCAACCGCGTCACCGGGGCACCGTGGCCGACCAACCCGTTCATCGACTCGAACAGCTCGCGCCGCCGCTACGTCCAGACCTACGGCCACCGCAACGTCCAGGGTCTGGCCCAGCGCGCCAACGGCAGCCTGTGGTCGGTCGAGCACGGCTCCTTCCGCGACGACGAGGTCAATCTGCTGGTCAACGGCGGCGACTACGGCTGGCACCCGGTGCCCGGCTACAACGAGTCGGTCCCGATGACCGACTTCGACCTGCCCGGCAAGCAGTACGGCGCCAAGTGGCGCTCCGGCGACCCGACGCTGGCCACCTCCGGAGCGTCGTTCGTCTACGGCAGGAAGTGGGGCTCGCTCAACGGGACCCTCGCCGTGGCCGCGCT
>JBAZRQ010000404.1:0-3362 GCA_041662925.1 Nocardioides sp.
GGTCTGGGCCGGCCTGCGGCCGCTGTTGTCGGGGGAGTCGGAGCCGACCTCCAAGATCTCGCGCGAGCACACCGTGGTGACGCCCGTGCCGGGCCTGGTGATGATCGCCGGCGGCAAGCTCACGACCTACCGTGTGATGGCCAAGGACGCCATCGACGCCGCGGCCCACTCGCTGCGGACGACCGTCAACCTCACCGTCCGCGACTCCATCACCGAGCGGGTGCCCCTGATCGGCGCCGACGGCTACGAGACCCGCGCCAACCAGCGGGTGCTGCTGTCGCGCCGCAGTGGCCTGCACGTGGCGCGCATCGACCACCTGCTCGGGCGCCACGGCGGCCTGATCGACGACCTGCTCGCGCTGGTCGCCGGCGACCGGCTGCTGTCGCTGCGGCTGGAGGGGGCCGAGGACTACATCGCCGCCGAGGTGGTCTACGCGGTGACCCACGAGGGCGCCCGCCACCTCGACGACGTCCTCACCCGGCGTACCCGGATCTCGATCGAGACCTTCGACCGCGGCGTCACCGCGGCCCCGCACGCCGCGCGGCTGATGGCTGCCGAGCTCGGCTGGGACGCCGCCCGCACCGCCGACGAGATCGACCACTACCTGCGCCGGGTCGAGGCCGAGCGCCAGAGCCAGCTGATGCTCACCGACCAGGAGGCCGACGAGGCCCGGGTGAAGGCCACCGACATCGTCTGAACGGCGGATCTCAGCAGATGCTGAGATCGCCGTCGTTCCGGGGGGTTGCAACTCCCCGGAACCGCGGGGTTCTCAGCAGATGCTGAGATCCGCCGCGCCGCCGGTCATTGACAACTAGAACACGTTCCACCGATGCTGACAGGTGTCAACTCGAGACCCACGTCACAGGAGAGCTCGTGTCCCAGGCGCCACCGCCAGCCGATCTGAAACTGCAACGCTCCAGCCGGGACGCCACGTCGGTGCCGACCCAGCTGGCCGACTGGCTGGCGACGTTGCTGCCGCCAGGGGCCGAGCCCAGCGTGGTCCTGCACTCCGGCATCGACGCCAACGGGATGTCGTCGGAGACGCTGCTGCTGGACGTGACCTGGACCGAGGACGGCCAGGAGCGGCGCGGCGAGTACGTCGCGCGCGTGGCGCCCGCCGAGGCGGACATCCCGGTGTTCCCGAGCTACGAGCTCAGGGACCAGTACGACGCGATGCGGATCGTCGGTGAGCGCAGCGACGTACCCGTGCCGCAGGTGCGGTGGATGGAGCCGACCGGCGAGGTGCTCGGCACGCCGTTCTTCCTGATGGACCGGATCGAGGGGGTCGTGCCGCAGGACGTGCTGCCCTACAACTTCGGCGACAACTGGCTCCACGACGCCCCGCTCGAGCACCAGCGGCGGCTCCAGGACAGCACGGTCGAGGTGATCGCCAAGCTGCATGCCATCCCCGACGCCCAGACGACGTTCGGGTTCCTCGACCCGCCGCACCCGGGGAGCACCGCGCTCGAGCGCAACCTCGCCCGCACCCGGGCGTGGTACGACTTCGCGGTCGCCGACATCGGGCGCTCGCCCCTGGTCGAGCGCGGCCTGGCCTGGCTCGAGGCCAACCTGCCCGAGACCACCGAGACGGTGCTGTGCTGGGGGGACTCGCGCATCGGCAACGTGCTCTACCAGGAGTTCACACCGGTCGGCGTCCTCGACTGGGAGATGGCCGCGATCGGCCCCCGCGAGCTCGACCTGTCCTGGATGGTCTTCGCCCACCAGGTCTTCGAGACCATCACCGGGATGCTCGAGCTGCCCGGCATGCCGCACTTCCTCCGGGAGGAGGATGTCGTGGCGACGTACGAGCAGGTCACGGGCACCCGCGTCGGCGACCTCACCTGGTACCACGTCTACAACGGGCTCCAGTGGTGCATCGTCTTCATGCGCACCGGCTACCGGCAGATCCACTTCGGCGAGATCGAGCGGCCCGACGACGTCGAGTCGCTCTTCCACTGCAAGCCGCTCGTGGAGCGGCTCCTTGACGAGGCAGGTGCCTGAGCCATGGTCGGACCGCTCGACGAGTACCCCATCCACCAGCTGCCGCTGCCCGTCACCTGGGCCGGCTCCAGCGACCGCAACTTCTACGACCGCTGCTACTTCAACGCCCACGACCGGACCGGCGACATCTTCGTCATCACCGGCGCCGGCTACTACCCCAACCTCGGCACCAAGGACGCCTTCGTGCTCGTACGCCGAGGCGACGTGCAGACCGCGGTGCACCTCTCGGACGGGATCGACGACGACCGGCTCAACCAGCACGTGGGCAACTACCGGATCGAGGTCGTCGAGCCGCTGCGCAAGCTGCGCCTGGTGCTCGAGGAGACCGAGGGCATCGCCATGGACCTGACCTGGGAGGGCTCCTTCGACGTCCTCCAGGAGCAGCGCCACGTCATGCGCGCGGAGAGCCGGGTCACCCTCGACGCCCAGCGGTTCGCCCAGGTCGGCACCTGGGAGGGCACTCTCAACATCGACGGCGAGGACATCGCGGTCACCCCCGACCGCTGGGTCGGCACCCGGGACCGCTCGTGGGGCATCCGTCCCGTGGGCGAGGCGCTGCCCGCGGGAGCGCCACTGGTGCCGGAGTTCGAGGGCCTGTGGTGGACCTACGTGCCGATGCGCTTCGAGGACTTCGCGGTCATCCTGATCATCCAGGAGGAGCCCGACGGCTTCCGCACGCTCAACGACTGCACCCGGGTCTGGAAGGACGGTCGTGTCGAGCAGCTCGGCTGGCCGCACGTGCAGATCCACTACGCGTCGGGCACCCGGATCGCGACCGGCGCCTCGATCACGTGCACGACGCCCGAGGGGAAGCCGCTGCAGCTCGAGATCGAGTCCAAGCTCGGCGTCCCGATCCATATCGGTGGCGGCTACGGCGGCGACTCCGACTGGACGCACGGCATGTGGAAGGGCCCCGACTTCACCGAGCGGCTCACCTACGACCTCAACGCCCCCGACGTCGCCGGTCGGGTGATGTTCGGCGTGATCGACCACGTGGGCCGTGCGACCTGCGACGGCGCCGAAGGTTGGGGGCTCTTCGAGCACGGGTCCCTCGGCCGGCACGACCCCAGCGGCTTCGCCGACTGGTTCACCCTCGCCCCCTGACCCTCACCGACCCAAGGATCCTGATGACTCTCGACCGCGACACGTTCTTCATCGACGGCGGCTGGGCCGCACCGGCCGGCACCGGCAAGCTGCAGGTGGTCTCGCCGCACTCCGAGCAGGTGGTCGCCACCGTCCCTGAGGGCAGCGCCGGCGACATCGACGCGGCGGTCGCTGCGGCCCGGCGGGCCTTCGACGAGGGGCCGTGGCCGCGGATGACCCCTGCCGAGCGGATCGCCGTGATCGAGGCGTTCTCCATG
>JBAZRQ010000405.1:0-3356 GCA_041662925.1 Nocardioides sp.
TGGAGCAGCAGTGGCAGCGTGACGCCGACGGCAACATCCCGTCGCGCCCGTTCCTGCGGCTGGGCACCTCCGACGGGTTCACGTTCACCTACGACCCGACCAAGGCCGAGGGCAACCGGATCACCGGCATGCGCCTCAACGGGCAGCAGCTCGCGGCCGGCACCACCTACCGGGTCGCAGCGACGTCCTTCCTCGCCTCGGGCACGGGCGACAACTTCTGGGGCTTCGCCGCGGCCGCCAACAAGCAGGACACCGGCAAGACCGACCTGCAGGCTGTCGTGGACTACATGGCGCAGTTCGCCACCCACGATGCGCTGGTGTTGCCGGTCGACTACGCGCAGCACGCCGTGGGCGTCACCTTCCCCGGCTCCGCCCCGGCGGAGTATGAGGCCGGCGACCCGCTGGAGTTCTCCGTGTCCTCGCTCGCGATGACCGGTGCCAGCGACGTGCAGGACACCCAGGTCGAGGCGTTCCTCGGAGCGACCTCGCTCGGGACCTCCCCCGTCGTCAACACGCTGCAGGACCTGCCGTTCGACGAGGCCGGGACGGCCACGGTCTCCGCGCCCGTCCCCGCAGGTGTCCAGGACGGGGTCCAGGACGTCGTGCTCCGGGGCCTCACCACCGGCACCGAGGTCGTCGTACCCGTCGCGTTCAGCGACGGGCTGCCCAACTCGACGGTGACCGCCCCGGACGTGTCGATGGTCTACGGCCAGCCCGGCAGCGTCGCGGTGACGGTGGACCCGGCTACCGCGACCGGGGCTGTGACCCTGCTCGACGGACTGACCGTGCTCGCCACCGCACCACTGGACAACGGCTCGGCCAGCATCCCGCTGGCCGTGGGCTCGCTCCCGGTCGGAGTGCACGTGCTGACGCTCGACTACCCGGGTGACGCCGGTTACAGCGGCGACCGGGCCACGGTCACCGTGACCGTCACCAAGGCGACGCCGACCGTGACGGCGGCGCCGGACCCCGCGTTCGTCAACATCGACACGGAGACGTCGTCGATCGCGGTGACCGTCACCGGCACCGGGGTCAGCCCCACCGGCACCGTGACCGCGTCGGTCAACGGCGAGGTCGTGGACACCAAGACCCTGTCGGGCGGGGCCGCGACGCTCGTGGTGGGACCGTTCTCGACCATCGGCGACAAGGTCGTGACGATCACGTACGCCGGTGACGCGACGACGGCCTCCGGCTCGACGACGACCCAGGTCTACGCCACCCAGGTGGTTCCCGACCCGGTCGACCCGGTGGTCACGACGACGACCGCCACGGCCGCGCCGATGGTCTATGGCACTGCCGGCCAGGTCCAGGTGAGCGTCGGGTCCACGAAACCGACGTCGGGCTCGGTGCAGCTCATGCTGGGCGACACGGTGATCGGCAGTGGCAACGTCGCGGCCGACGGCACCGTGACCATCCCCGTCGCGGGCACCGCGCTGCCGGCAGGCACGCACGGGCTGACCGTGGCCTACCTCGGCGACGCTGCCAACCAGCCGTCGCAGGGCTCGGTCACGCTCGTGGTCAGCCAGGCCGGCTCCGCCACCCAGGCGGTCGTCAGCCCCGCGGAGGTGGTGGTCAGTCGGGGCCGCGTCACCGTCCAGGCGTCGGTCACTGCGGACGGCTACACGCCGACCGGCAGTGTCCAGGTCCGGGTCGACGGCGACCCTGTCGCGACCCGGACCCTGACCGACGGCTCGATC
This sequence comes from Nocardioides sp., assembly GCA_041662925.1. Taxonomy (GTDB): domain Bacteria; phylum Actinomycetota; class Actinomycetes; order Propionibacteriales; family Nocardioidaceae; genus Nocardioides. The sequence goes on from JBAZRQ010000405.1 coordinate 1,698, forward strand.
TCCATGCTGCTGGCCCCGTTCGAGTCGGTCGGCGCGCGCACCGTGAGTGTGATCTACCTGGGTGACGGCAACACCGCCGCCAGTCATGCGGTGGCGGGGACCGTCGAGGTGGTCAAGGCGACGCCGCGGATGACCGTGACCAAGTCGCCGGCCAAGGTGAAGGTCAACCGGACCCGAGTCCGGCTCACGGCAGTCCTGGCCGCCCCCGGCCAGCAGGTGACCGGGTGGGTGCGCGTCACCTTCGGTAGCGCCACCTGGGCTGACCAGCTGCAGGACCAGCGGGCGGTCATCGTGCTGCCGCCCTTCCACACCCGCGGGCTGAAGACCGTGACCGTCGAGTACGGCGGCAGCGGTCTGGCCGAGGCGGTCACCAAGCGGGTGACCATCCGGGTGGTCAGGTAGTCGAAACGCCAGGGGCCGACGCCAGTGGCGTCGGCCCCTTCGGCGCGCCATCTTCCGGCGTGCGCGCGCGCTGACCGGAAGATGTGCGGCGCAAGGTCTTTGTTGCGAGTTGATGCAAGTCCTGTCTTCCGGAGCCACCGGGTCGCCGCCAGGGCTATGGTGCAGAGCATTACCCACCTCTCGTCCGAAAGGTCACCCCTGTGCTCTCCAGCTCCCGGCCGCGACTTCGTTCGCGCCTCCTGACGGCGGGAGTGGGCATCGGCCTCGTGGCGACGCCTCTCGCGTTCGTCACCCCCGCCGCCCACGCCGCAGACCCTGTCGACGTCACCATCCTCGGCATCAACGACTTCCACGGCCGGCTCAAGTCCAACGGTGCAGAGGCGGGCGCTGCCGTGCTCGCCGGCGCGGTCAAGCAGATCCGCACCGAGAAGCCCAACCTGGTCTTCGCTGCTGCCGGTGACCTGATCGGTGCCTCCACGTTCGACTCGTTCATCCAGCATGACAAGCCGACGATCGACGCCCTCAACGAGGCCGGTCTCGAGGTCTCGGCCGTGGGCAACCACGAGTTCGACCAGGGCTATGACGACCTGATGACGAGGGTCATCGCCCCCGAGTCGGCTGAGAACCCCGACGGTGGGGCCCTGTGGGAGTACCTCGGTGCCAACGTCGAGGTGAAGCCGACCGCGCCCGCAGGCACGCCAGTGCTCGACCCGAGCTGGACCAAGACCTTCGGGACCGGCGACGCCGCGGTCAAGGTGGGCTTCGTCGGCGCGGTCACCGAGGACCTGCCCTCGCTGGTGTCACCCGCAGGGATTGATGACATCACCGTCTCGGACATCGTCGAGGCGACCAACACCGAGGCCGACGCACTCAAGGCCGGCGGGGCCGACCTCGTGGTCCTGCTCGTCCACGAGGGCGCGCCCAGCACCGACTGTGCGGCGATGGACGACAGCACGACGTCGACCTTCGGCAGCATCGTCAACGGTGTCAACGCCAACGTCGACGCGATCGTGTCGGGTCACACGCACCTCGCCTACGACTGCAAGTTCCCCGTTGCCGCCTGGGCGGGCCGGGCCGTGACGGAGCGTCCGGTTGTCTCCGCCGGGCAGTACGGCATGAACCTCAACCAGTTGACCTTCTCCGTCGACCCGGCAGACGGCTCCGTCGACGGGCTCCAGACGGCGATCCTGCCGCTGGTCAAGACCCCGGCCTACCCCGCCGACCCGGCCACCAAGGCGATCGTGGACGACGCGGTCG
>JBAZRQ010000406.1:0-3355 GCA_041662925.1 Nocardioides sp.
GGTCACGGACCGCGCGGTGTGCGCGCAGCGACGTCAGCACCTGGGTGCTGTCGTCGGGTCCGGTCGGGTTGCTCATAGAGACAAGTACAGCAGGGGCCACCGACAGTCCAGGGTCGAGAATCCCCTGTATCCACAGGCGTTTCGTCACGAAACGGTCACGATCTCGGTGTGTCTCGTGGGGTGGTTTCGAGGCTCGCTGCGCTCGCACCTCAACCACCGTAGGAGGCCCCAACGGCAACTAAGCGAGCTCGACCTGGTCGTCGGGGTCGACGGGGGTGGCGTTGCGGGAGAGCACCCACACCATGGCGGCCAGGGCCGCGAGCTGGAGCGGCCAGCCGAGGCCGACCTTGAGGATGCCGAGGACGGCGACCGCGGTGTCGGCCTCCATGCCGCCGGAGCTGCCGGTGAACCAGACGGGCGCCTGGATCGCCACGCGCAGGATGCACGGGACGGCCAGCAGCCAGGTCAGGGTCGTGCAGAGCCGGACGACCTGCTTGCTCCCGTGCCAGGCGGTCGGGTCACCGGTGACGCTGCCGACCATGAAGCCCACGAGCGGCCAACCGGCCAGGCAAGTGGCGACGAGCACGAGGGAGTAGCCGGTGTTGTAGATCAGTCCGGGCAGGAAGTAGGCGAGCGCCTGCTCGTCCTCGCTCCCTCCGCGGCTGGCCGCGATACGTACGAACAGCCAGCCGATGCCGATCCCGAAGATCGCGTTGAGCACGAACTGCAGCGAGGAGCGCTGCACCACCCGGACCACGAGCATCACCATGGCGGCACCGATGCTGACGAGCAGCGCCAGCTGGAGCTCGCGGGTGGTCAGCCACATGATCGTGAACAGCAGGGTGGGGACCGCGGCCTCGACCATGCCGCGGCGGCCGCCCAGCGCACGCGAGAGCTGGGCGCGGACCACCTCCTCGACCGTGGCGACGGAGGGAGCGGTGTGATCGGTCATGTTGGTCACACCAGCAGCTCGTAGCGGGGGTTGTAGATGATGCGTACGCCGTCGTGCATGCCGATCCGGCCCTGGACCTGGATCGAGCGGCCGGGCGAGATGCCAGCGATGCGGCGCCGGCCGAGCCACACGATCGTGATCACGCCGGAGCCGTCGAAGAGCTCCGCCTCGAGGGCCGGTACGCCGCCGCGCGGGCGCAGCGTGACCGTGCGCAGCGTGCCGCGCAGACGGACCACCTCGCGGTCGGGCGCCTCGGCGATGGTGTCGTCGCCCTGGTCGGCGAAGGTCCGCCGCATGTCACGGGCGTGCTGGTCGGAGCTGCTGGCCCACTTGCTGATCGTGCGGCGGAGCTTGCTCATCGCCGGCCTCGAGCGCCGGTCACGGGGTCGGCGGCTCGACGCGCCGAGCGTTGGCCGGCATCACGATCGGCAGCGCCTCGCCGACGGGCATCGCGTGCGAGCCCCGGCGTACGGCGACAGCGGTGATCGTCTCTTCCCACGCCTCCGAGGAGTCGGGCTCGACGGCCGGGCGCCCCAGCAGCGTCGCGCGCAGCAGCCACCGGGACCCGTTGATCCCGATGATCCGGGAGGGCTGGGCGGCGGTGGTGCCGTCGGGGCGCTTGACGGTGACCTGGCAGAGCAGCTCGGTGCCGAAGCGGCCCTCGCGCTCGGTGGCGGTGCCACCGCGCTGGGCCATGTCGGCCGCGATCTGCGGACGCACCTCGCTCCACAGGTCGCCGTGGGTGGGCGCGGAGAAGGCACGCAGCTCGAGGGCGCCGTCCTTGCCCGCGAGCACCACCGACTGCACGGCACCGGAGGCCTCGTCGACCTGGAGCCGGAGCTCGCGCCCCTCCTCGGGGGTCAGGACCAGGGACCCGAGGTCGACCCGGTCGGTGCCGTCGTCGGGCAGGTCGTCGGCGTCGACAGGACCCGCCACCTCGGTCTGCTCGTCGGCCTCGGCCAACAGGCTGGCCTCGGCTGCAGCGTTGACGTCGTCCTCGGACTTGCGGCGGAACCTCACGTGCTACTCCTCATGGTCTGGGCCGAACGGTGTGGGCCGGCCGAAGCCACCAGTAGAACCGTAACCCCCGTCCCCCCGGACACTGTCAGGGAGGACGTCCACCTCGGCGAACTCCGCCCGCTCGTAGCGCTGGATGACCAGCTGCGCGATCCGGTCGCCCCGGCTCAGCTCGATCGGCTCGGCGGGATCGTGGTTGACCAGCAGCACCTTGATCTCGCCGCGGTAGCCGGAGTCGACGGTGCCCGGGGTGTTGACGATCGACAGCCCGTGCCGCGCGGCCAGGCCCGAGCGCGGGTGCACCAGCGCCACGAAACCCTCCGGCAGCGCGATCGCCACCCCGGTGGGCACCATCGCCCGCTCCCCCGGCGCCAGCGTGACGTCCACGGTGGTCACCAGGTCGGCGCCGGCGTCGCCGGGGTGGGCGTACGACGGCAGCGGCAGGCCGGGGTCCAGGCGGACCACCTCGACGGTCAGCGAGGTCGGGTCAGGCGTGGGCACGGAGGGACCCTAGTGCAACGAACGTGAGTACCGGGATGGGAGGCTGGGGCCTGTGAGCAGCACTGGCAACAAGGGGGACACCGTCGCCTACTCCGAGCGACTCGGCGTCCCGCTGCGCTGGTGGGTGCAGGGCACGATGTTGGTCGCCACCTTGTGGCTGGCCCTGGTCGTGTCCGTGCCCGGCCCCGTCCCGTGGGTGGCCACCGGCGCAGCCCTGGCCCTGCTGGCCGCGGGGCTGGTGTCCTACGGCTCGGCCCGGGTCCGGGTCGAGGACGGCGTCCTCTACGCCGGCCGCGCCCACATCGACACCTCCGTGCTCGGCGCCGTCCGTGAGCTCGACGCCGACCAGACCCGCAGGGCCGCCGGCGTCGAGGCCGACGCCCGGGCCTTCCTGCTGCTGCGCCCCTACCTCAAGCGCGCGGTCAAGGTGCACCTCGACGACCCGGCCGACCCGACGCCGTACTGGCTGCTGAGCTCGCGGCATCCCGACCGGCTGGCCGCGGCCCTGCAGGCGCTCGCCGACCACTGACGCAGCCCCGCTGTCAGGCCAGTGGTTAGGGTTGGACCATGGCTTCCGACAGCTCCAAGCTCTGGTCCGTCTTCTCGCTCGCTGCCGCCCTGGGGGCGGCCGCGCTCGCCAAGAAGGCGCTGAACACGTCCTGGAAGGCGGCCACCGGCAAGAACCCTCCCGCCAACCCCGCCGACCCAGACGTCGACGTCTGGGAGGCCGTGGCGTGGGCGACCGTCAGCGGCACGTTCATCGCGATCGCCCGGATGATGGCGACCCGCAAGGCCGCCAACTACTACGCGAAGTCCACCGGCCACCTGCCGCCGGGCCTCCAGAAGGACAACCAGGACGCCTCGGCGCCGACGCCGATCACCTGA
>JBAZRQ010000407.1:0-3345 GCA_041662925.1 Nocardioides sp.
GTAGCCGCCGGGGCCGCCGCCGATGATGACGACCTTGTTGGACTCCGGTCCGCCGCTCATGTCAGAAGTTGATCATGTGGCCGGCGATGCCGTGGATGGCTTCCTTCACGGACTCACCGAGCGTCGGGTGGGCGAAGATGTTGCGGGCGACCTCGTCGGCGGTGAGGTCCCAGGTCTGGGCCAGGGTCAGGACCGGGAGCAGCTCGGTCACGTCGGGGCCGATCAGGTGGCCGCCGATGATCTCGTTGTGCTCGGCGTCGGCCACGATCTTGACGAAGCCGACGGTGTCGCCGAGACCCTGCGCCTTGCCGTTGGCCGAGAACGGGAACGTCGACGTCTTGACGTCGTACCCCTTCTCCTTGGCCTGGGCCTCGGAGTAGCCGAAGGAGGCGATCTGCGGCTGGCAGTAGGTCGCCCGCGGGATCATGTCGAAGTTGATCTCCTGCGTCTCCGCGTCGGCGATCGTCTCGGCGGCCACGATGCCCATCGCCTCGGCGGCGTGGGCGAGCATCATCTTGCCGGTGACGTCGCCGATGGCGTAGACGCCGTCGACGTTGGTGCGCCCGCGCGCGTCGACCGCGATCGCACCGCGCTCGGTGACCTCGACGCCGGTCGCGTCGAGGCCGTAGCCCTCGACGCGCGGGGCGAAGCCGATCGCCTGGAGCACCTTGTCGGTCTCCAGCACCTCGGTGTTGCCGTCCTTGGAGACGGTGACCTTGACCTTGTCACCGGAGTCGTCGATGCCCTCGACCTTGGTGCCCAGCAGCACCTTCACGCCGAGCTTCTTGTAGTGCTTGGCGAGCTCCTTGGACACGTCGGCGTCCTCGGTCGGCACCATCCGGTCGAGGAACTCCACGATCGTCACGTCGACGCCGAAGTTCTTCATCACGTAGGCGAACTCGACACCGATCGCGCCCGACCCGGCGATCACGATCGAGCCGGGGAGGTTCTCGTCGAGGATCTGCTCCTCGTAGGTCACCACGCGCTCGCTGAGCTCCGTGCCGGGGATCAGCCGGGTCTTCGCGCCGGTGGCGATGATCAGGTTGTCGCAGGTGTAGGACGTGACCTTGCCGTCCTTGTCCTTGACGTCGACCGCCTTCGGCCCGGTCAGCGTGCCCCAACCGTCGATCTCGGTGATCTTGTTCTTCTTCATCAGGAAGTGGACGCCCTTGACGATGCCGGCGCTCACCTGCCGCGACCGCTTGTGGGTCGGGCCGTAGGACATGGTGGCGTCGCCCTCGATGCCGAACTTGTCCTTCTCGTGGGTCAGCACGTGGGCGAGCTCGGCGTTCTTCAGCAACGCCTTCGAGGGGATACAGCCGACGTTGAGACAGACACCTCCCCAGTACTTCTCCTCGATGACCGCCACGGACTTGCCGAGCTGGGCCGCGCGGATGGCGGCGACGTAGCCACCGGGGCCCGCGCCGAGGACGAGAACGTCGAAGTGAGTCACCCCGCCAGAGTAGTGCGGCGGCAGTTAACCTTCAGCCGTGACCCTGTACGCCGCCTATGGGACCAACCTGGACCCCGCCCGCATGGGTGAGCGCTGCCCGCACTCCCCCATGCACACCACCGGCTGGCTGCAGGGCTGGCGGCTGACCTTCGGCGGCGAGGAGCACGGCTGGGACGGCTCCCTGTCGACGATCGTCGAGGACCCGATCGACCAGGTCTTCGTCGCCGTCTACGACGTCACCGACCCCGACGAGTCCGAGCTCGACGGCTGGGAGGCCGCCGACAGCGGCCTCTACCGCAAGACCAAGGTCCGGGTCTCGACGATGACTGGCGAGATCGTGGTCTGGACCTACGTCCTCGACGCCTACGAGGGCGGCCTGCCCTCCGCCTCCTACCTCGGCGTCCTCGCCTCCGCCGCCGAGTCCGCCGGCGCGCCCGATGACTACGTCGCCGCCATCCGCCGGCGCCCCTGTCGGTCCACCGGTCTCTGAGTCGTCGTTCGGGTCCGGGCCCGCCCGCAAAAGCGCGGGCCCCGCTCTTCGCTGGTCGAGGTGCGAGGAGCGCCCAGCTCAGGTTCGATCCCGAGACAGCCGAGAAGCAGCGTCGCCAAGAGGCTGAGCGCCGGTGCTTCGACATCTCGCGTACAGGTGTGAAGACGTCGGAAGAACGGTTCAGCCATTCAGCGGCATGTCCGGATCCGGATGCCCGGTCAGGTACCCGCCGCTATGGGAACCTGCATTGATGAGTGAGGAGCAGGAGGTCGTCGCCGCAGAGGGGACAACGCCGCGGCAGCACACATGGACGCTTCTGTACCAACCTGCGGGCGGGCATCACAGCGTGAGGCTCGCAATCAACGGCGTCGAGCATGAAGCGGCCTCTGGGTTCGACATTCCGGAAGTGACCGAGATCGGGTTTGCGGGCGGGCTAACGCCAGGACGGGGTCAGTACTTCCTCTACGGCCTCGTCACGTCGCGGATCCACGTCGTGCGTGCAGAGAGCCACGAAGCGGCTCGTTGGTCCGACGTGATGACCGCGGCGCTCCCGGGCGCGACGGCGAGTGATGGAACCGCGCTACGCACATTCGTTCTGGCACGACCGCCGATCGACGATGTGAGCGCTCTCGTGGGACTGGATCGAGACGGGCAGGTAGTTCAGCGGATCCCGTTCCAGAGGCGCGGCGGCCGGCCGTAGCGGCACGTACGCACGGCGGCAGAGGAGGGCAATTCAGCCGCGATGGCTGAGCACGTTCACCACGTGGCCAGCGCTCGTGCGCACGAAGAAGCGACGGACGCCCCACTCCTCATCCTGTAGCGGATGAACGATATCGGCACCGCTGTCCTGAGCCCGCCGATAGGCGTCGTCGACATCCGGCACCTCAACCGACATCTCCGGATTGCACGGCGCGGACTGGTCGATGTCCATCACGCTGAACTGGGCACCGCCGTTCATCCCGAGAGTTGCCACCCAGCCCAGATTCATGAGCACGTCGAGACCGAGCAACCCGGAGTACTCCCGCACCGCGGCCTCCACATCGCTCACCGTCAGGATCGGCACTGCTCGAAGCAAGTCCATGACCCCACCCTAGGCAGGGGCAGATCCAGAATGGAGGCGCGCACATCGCCAGCTGCCCTTACCTGTCCGCGGCAAGGGCGTGCGGTGAGCTCGTAGACCGACGTACCTATCGGTCTCACGCAAACCCTGCTCCCGCTTGGTGACTAGCGGCTCCACCTCGATAGGTACGTCTGACTACGGGCCCCGACGCGGACGGGGGAATGACGGCAGCTCGCCGTCCCGCGCCCGATCCCAGGCGTGAGCACCTTGGTCCGCCCGTGAACTGACGACGCCGGCGTGGGTCTCGCCACGGAGTCGCTGACGGGCCACAGCCACGCGTGG
>JBAZRQ010000408.1:0-3340 GCA_041662925.1 Nocardioides sp.
CCCGGGTCCTGGCCGCGCGCCGCTCGATGCGGCGCGCTCAGGCCGCCGACCGCGGCTGATCCTGGCTGAGCCCCCCGCTACGGCTCAGCGACCGACCCGCTCCGCGGGGATCAGCGCACACGTGATGCGCGCGGTGCACAGGCGCTTGCCGCGCTCGTCGGTGATGACCACCTCGAAGCAGGCACTCGTCCGGCCCAGGTGGATCGGCGTGGCCACGCCCGTGACCACGCCCGAGGTCGCGGAGCGGTGGTGGGTGGCGTTGATGTCGACGCCCACCGACACCTTCTCGGGATGGGCGTGCAGCGCCGACCCGATCGAACCCAGGGTCTCGGCGAGCACGACGGACGCGCCACCGTGGAGCAGTCCGTAGGGCTGGGTGTTGCCGTCGACCGGCATGGTCGCCACGACCCGCTCGGCCGACACCTCGACGAGCTCGACGCCCATCTTGTCGTTGAGCGCCCCCATCGGCATCTGGGCGAGGAACTCCTCGATGGTCTGGGTCGGCTGGGTCGGCTGGTGGGTGTCGCTCATGGCGCCATTCTGGCCGACCGGCCGCACGAGGCTGTCGGCGGTGGCGGCTAGAGTCGCGGGGTGTCCGAGGCTCCCACGACCGACCGTCCGCGTCTGCTCCTGCTCGACGGCCATTCGCTGGCCTACCGCGCGTTCTTCGCGCTGCCCGTGGACAACTTCTCCACGACGACGGGGCAGCACACCAACGCCGTCTACGGCTTCACCTCGATGCTCATCAACGTGCTGCGCGACGAGAAGCCGACCCACCTCGCGGTCGCCTTCGACGTCTCGCGCCAGACGTTCCGCCTGGCCGAGTACGCCGACTACAAGGCCGGCCGCAACAAGACGCCGACCGAGTTCAGCAGCCAGCTGCCGCTGATCGAGGAGGTGCTGCAGGCGCTGCGCATCCCGTTCCTGAAGAAGGACGGCTACGAGGCCGACGACATCATCGCCACGTTGGCCACCCAGGCGCTTGCCGACGGGATGGACGTGCTGATCCTCACCGGGGACCGCGACTCCATCCAGCTCGTCACCGACCACTCCACCGTGCTCTACCCGATGCGCGGCGTGTCCGACCTGGCGCGGATGACGCCCGAGTGGGTCCAGAACAAGTACGGCGTCCCGCCCGAGCGCTACCCCGAGATCGCGGCGCTGGTGGGGGAGACCTCCGACAACCTGCCCGGTGTGCCCGGGGTGGGCGTGGGCTACGCCGCGAAGTGGATCAACCAGTTCGACGGCCTCGACAACGTGATCACCCACGCCGACCAGATCACCGGCAAGAAGGGCGAGGCCCTGCGCGCCCACCTCGGCGACGTGCTCCGCAACCGCCAGCTCAACGCCCTGGTGTGCGACCTCGATCTCGACCTGCGGCCCACCGACCTCGCCGTGCAGCCGTGGGACCGCACCGAGGTGCACACACTGTTCGACGGCCTCGAGTTCCGGGTGCTGCGCGAGCGGCTCTTCGAGACCCTCGAGTCCGAGGAGGACGTCGATGACGGACCCGGCTTCGAGATGAACGGCGACGTCCTCGCGCCCGGAGCCGTGGGCGCCTGGCTGGCCGAGCTCGGCACCGAGCGGGTCGGTCTCCACGCCCGCGGCGTCTGGGGCGCCGGCACCGGACGGCTGGAGGCCCTCGCGCTCGCCACGGCGTCCCGCGCCGCCTATGTCGACCTCGCCGACCTGGGCCCCGACGACGACGAGGCCCTGGCCGCCTGGCTGAGCGACCCGGCCCGGCCCAAGGTGCTCCACGACGCCAAGGGGCCGGCGCTCGCCCTGGCCGCGCACGGCTGGACGCTCAAGGGGGTGGCCTCCGACACCGCGCTGGCGGCCTACCTCGTCCGGCCCGACCAGCGCTCCTACGACCTTGCCGATCTCACCGTGCGCTACCTGCGACGTGAGCTGCGCCAGGAGCAGGAGAGCGAGCAGGAGGCGCTCTTCGACCCCGTCGAGGGCGGGGGCGACGACGCGACGGCGACCGCCATGCTCCACGCGCGGGCTGTGCTCGAGCTGTCCGAGGCGCTCGACGTCGCGATCGAGGAGCACGGCGGCACCCGCCTGCTCGCCGACATGGAGCTGCCGCTCGTCGAGCTGCTGACGCTCATGGAGCAGACGGGTATCGCCGTCGACACCGAGCACCTCGAGGCGCTGCAGGGCGAGTTCGACACCGAGGTCCGCAAGGCCGCCGAGGCGGCCTATGACGCGATCGGCAAGGAGATCAACCTCGGTTCGCCCAAGCAGCTGCAGGTCGTGCTCTTCGACGAGCTCGACATGCCCAAGACCAAGCGCACCAAGACCGGCTACACCACCGACGCCGACGCGCTCCAGGCGCTCTACGTCAAGACCGAGCACCCGTTCCTCGAGCACCTGCTGCGCCACCGCGACGTGATCCGGCTGCGTCAGACGATCGAGGGCCTGCTCAAGACGGTCGCCCCCGACGGCCGCATCCACACCACGTTCAACCAGACGATCGCGGCGACCGGCCGGCTCTCCAGCACCGACCCCAACCTGCAGAACATCCCGGTCCGGACCGAGGAGGGCCGGCGCATCCGAGAAGCCTTCGTCGTGGGCCCCGGCTACGAGTGCCTGCTGACGGCCGACTACAGCCAGATCGAGATGCGGATCATGGCCCACCTCTCCGAGGACGCCCTGCTGATCGAGGCGTTCCGCTCCGGGCACGACTTCCACTCGATCACCGCGGCGCGCGTCTTCGACGTACCTGCTGATGCGGTGTCGGTCGAGATGCGCGCCAAGATCAAGGCGATGAACTACGGCCTGGCCTACGGGCTGTCGGCGTTCGGGCTGTCCCAGCAGCTCGGCATCGAGCCGGCGGAGGCGCGCGGCCTCATGGACGAGTACTTCGAGACCTTCGGTGGCATCCGCGACTACCTCGCCGGCGTGGTCGACGAGGCCCGCAAGACCGGCTACACCGAGACGATCATGGGCCGGCGCCGCTACCTGCCCGACCTCACCAGCGACAACCGTCAGCGCCGGGAGATGGCGGAGCGGATGGCGCTCAACGCGCCCATCCAGGGCTCCGCCGCCGACCTGATCAAGATCGCCATGCTCAACGTGCAACGTGCCGTCGAGGCGGAGGGGCTGCGCTCACGGATGCTCCTGCAGGTGCACGACGAGCTCGTCTTCGAGGTGGCCGAAGGAGAGCGCGACCGCCTCGACGCGCTGGTCCGTGAGCAGATGGGCCGGGCGGCCGAGCTGACCGTGCCGCTCGACGTCTCCGTCGGCACCGGCCGCAGCTGGCACGAAGCGGCGCACTGACCGGGCGCTTACGGGGCGCTTGCGCCCTCTTGCTCGTCCACTGGTCGGGTGACTCGCA
>JBAZRQ010000409.1:0-3340 GCA_041662925.1 Nocardioides sp.
CGGCCCCGGGCGGGACCACGCGGATGCTGCGGACCCGGAGGCCGAGTGGCTCCCCGGACGTGCGTTCGAAGGTGACCCAGGCCGAGGCGCCGGCGGGGAGCCGGACGGTGACCGAGCCAATGGCGATGCTGAGGTCGGCCGGTACGTCGTCCACCCGGGCGACCAGGTCGTCGGGGGCGTCTGCGTCGAGCACCAGGGCACAGCCCTTGGCCGCGCACTCGGGTGGCAGCGCGAAAGTGAGGCTGGCCGCGCTGCCCGCGCTGTCGATCGCGGCCTCGGACTCGCGCATCACCCAGCCGGCGGGGGCGTAGGCCCACAGCTCCGGGAGCATGTTCTCGCCCGTGGCGCGGACGAAGGTGACCTGCTGGTCGAGCGGCGGCGGGTCGAGCCGACAGCGTGCGACGTAGGTCATGTCGATCTCGCGGCCGTGCCGGTTGCGGGTCACCTCCGCGAGACGCGTGCAGTTCCCGGGCAGGTCGTGGCCGCGGTCGATGATCGCGTAGAACTCCTCGTGCGGCAGTGCGTCGTCGTACGGCAACCCCTCGGCCGCCCACGGCGACGACAGCGGCCCGAGCGGGTCGACCCGGCAGTCGACGCTGCTGTCGGAGGAGTAGCGTCCGGCGACCAGCGCCGTCGAGTCGATGCCACTGGCCTCCGGGCTGCCGGCCAGGGCGCCCAGGGTGCTCGACCGGGTGGGACCGCACACGATCTGGCCGTCCGTGGGCAGGTCCGGCAGCAGCTCAGGGACGCTGGTCCGCCAGTAGTCGGAGTGGACCCGCTTGCCGGTCACGTCGAGGGCGACGTTGAAGTAGGTGTACTGGTAGGGGAACAGCATCACCTGGTCGACCATCGGTGCCATCAGGGCGACCAGCGCCACACCTCCGGCGACGCGGACCCGCCCGCGTGCGGAGGCCCAGACCAGGACCTGCGCCAGGCCGAGCGTCGCCAGCACCGCCCACGCCGGTGACGCGAAGAGAAGCTGACGCAGCCCGTTGTAGAGGTCGGAGTTGCGCGCCATCGCCACGATGGGGAGCGCGCAGACCTGGACGCCCACGAGTGTCAGCCGAGTGGCCTGCGACGTCTCGGGGCGCCACCGACGTACGACGAAGGCGATCGCCCACACCAGGCCGACCGCGAAGAACGCCTGGAGCAGCAGCGGGACCTGCGCGAGCACGTGGAACGGCAGGTAGCCGTAGTCGGCGTCCCGGCCGTCGCGGAAGCTCGCCGACTGCTCCGCGGAGCTCAGCAGGAGTTGGGGGTGGGCGAAGACCTCGGGATAGGTGACCAGCAGGACCGCGGCGGCGATGGCCAGCCCCGCCGCCGACTCGGTCACGGCCGGGCGCATGCTGGTCGACCGGCGTCCGAGCCAGACTCCGACCGCCAGGACGACGAACGCCGTCAGCACCGCGCTCGACATGGCCGGACGGGTGCCCACCATGAGCGTGATCCCCGCGGTGAGTCCGCCGATCCGCAGCCACGGGGCCCCCCGCGAGGGATGGAGCATCGTCACGAGCGCAAGGGTCATCAGGGTGTAGCCGGTCGCGACCGGCACGTCCTTGATGTTGAACATGGCGTGGCCGGTCCACATCGGCAGGGCGAGCAGCGCCGCGGCGGTCACCAGCCCCCAGCGCCAGGAGTCGAGCAGGACCCGCGTGATACCCGCCGCCGCCGCCGTACCGACGAACGCGATCAGCAGGACACCGAGATGGCGGACGTCGTACGCCGTAGGGGTGGTCGCGACCGAGCCCCAGCCCTCGACACCGAGCAGTGCGGTCAGTCCGTGCAGGAGCAGCATCGCGACCGGTCCGTAGACCAGCGTGTTGCTGTCACCCGTCGTGGTGCCGCCGACGTCGACCGACCAGTCCAGCGCGAACCAACCGTGATCGACGTAGTTGCGCAGCCGCATCACGTGGTAGGGCTCGTCCCAGGAGATCCCGGTCCGAAGGGCCCCCAGCACCCCCATGATCAGGGCGGCAGCGACGACGAGCCAGCTCACGTACAGCAGCGCCCGCGGCGGCGGGGGCGTCGTCACGGGCACAGGTTCGCCGCCGGCGGGAAACGCGCGACCACGGCGAGGCCAACAGTGGGTGCGAACCCACGTGAACAACCGGAGCGGGCGGCGCCGACAGCCATCGGTCGACCGGGACCTACGCAGACGGTGGGCGAGGACCAACGGCTCTAGTCACGCGCGTTGACCGGCCCGGACACTGGAGCATGGCGAGCACGCGCGACCTGCTCCAGCGCTTCCGGCCCGCGGGGGCTCCCGGAGCCGCGACGGCAACAGGCGTGCCGGCGGATCGCCTCGAGGAACGTGACGCCGAGCTCGACCCCGTGTTCCGCCTGCTTGCGGACACCGTGACCGAGTCGACGCGGATCCGGCGGGAGGCCGCCACCGAAGCGGAGCGGCGCCGTCAGCGGGCACGCGAGGCCGCGGTGGCCCTGGTCGCCGAGGCGCGCCTCGAGGCCGACGCCATCCGCGCCCACGCCCTGTCCGAGGCGCAGCAGACGGTGGCGGTGACGGCCCGCGACAGCGCCGAGCAGGCCCGGACGAACGCACAGGCGATCGCCGACCGGGCCGACCGGACCCTCGAGGCCGACGTCGCCGAGGTGGTCGCCAGGGTCCGTGCGGCAGTGACGGCCATTCCCGACCGGTCCCCGCCGTGACCACCGCCTGGGTGGCCGGCAGCGTCCGGGCCGCGGCCATGGCGCGGCGCAGGTACGGCGCGGCAGCGGCGCGGTCGCTCGCGACGACCCCGACCCTGGACGAGGCGCTCGAGAAGCTGGCCGCCACCGCCTACGGGCACGACGTGGGTCCGGACCAGACCCTCGACGAGGCCCAACGGTCTGTGGCCGCGACCGTCCTGTGGCACTTCCGGGTGCTGGCCGGGTGGTCGCCCTGGGAGGGCACCCAGGTCCTGAGAGTGCTCGCGGCCGGCTTCGAGATCGCGAACGTCGACGAGCTGGTCCGTTCGCTCCGCGACGGACCGTCCGCACCGCCGTACCGACTCGGCGCGCTCAGCACCTGCTGGCCGCACCTCGAGACTGCCGTCTCGATCGCCCAGCTGCGCACCCGGCTGGCCGCCTCACCCTGGGGTGACCCGGGCCACGACTCCGCGTGGGCGATCGCGACGACGATGCGACTCGCGTGGGCTCGTCGGTCGGCCGGCCAGGTCCCCGACGCCTGGCGCCTCGGCGGCGCGGCCCTGCTGGTCGCCCGTGAGCGCTTCGCCGGTGGCCGTCAGCTCGTCGGGACCTCGGCCGACCTGGCCCGGGTGCTCGTCGGCGAGGCCGCGATCGCGGCGACGTCGCTGAAGGAGCTGACCGCGGTCCTGCCGAAAGA
>JBAZRQ010000410.1:0-3332 GCA_041662925.1 Nocardioides sp.
GCGTGGGTGCTGACCGCGCTCGACGGCGGCGAAGAGATGCTCGGCCGGCTCGGGGTCCCCTTCGGTGGCCGTTGAGGGCACGCCCGACGCTCGATTCCTCAACTCCTGGGGCGACATGGAAGACTCTGCGGCGTAGGAGGGGAGTATTCCTTCGCTGCGACGTCGTCAGCACGATCGGCACTCAGGTGCGGGTCCGGGGTCGTGGGTCGTCTTCAGGCGGCGGAAGAGACCTCTGGAGATCAGACGTCCCTTAACCTCTGGAGTCCCCTGTGGAAGTTTCCACCCTGGAATGGGCCATCACGATCGGTGTCACGGTCGCCGTGCTGCTGTTCGACGTGGTCGTCATCGCGCGTGACCCGCACGAGCCCACCATGCGTGAGTGCGCCGTCGCGCTCACCGTCTACATCGGGGCGGCGGTCGCCTTCGGCATCTGGGTGCTGTTCTTCCACGGGCACGACTACGGGGTGGAGTTCTTCGCGGGCTGGCTGACGGAGTACAGCCTGTCGATCGACAACCTGTTCGTCTTCATCATCTTGATGGCCGCGCTGAAGGTCCCGCGCCAGTACCAGCAGGAAGCGTTGATGATCGGGATCATCCTGGCGCTGATCTTCCGCGGCATCTTCATCGCCGTCGGCTACACGCTGATCGAGAACTTCTCATTCGTCTTCTACGTCTTCGGGGCGTTCCTGGTCTACACGGCCTACACCCTGGTCAAGAGCTACCGGACCCACGAGGACGAGCACCCCGAGGACAACGCGGTCGTGAAGTTCGCCCAGACGCACATGAACGTCGGCTCGGAGTTCCGCGGACTCAAGCTCTGGTACCGCGACAACGGCGTCCGCTTCGTCTCGCCGATGCTGATCGTCGTGATCGCGCTGGGCACCACCGACATCCTCTTCGCCCTGGACTCGATCCCCGCGATCTTCGGCATCACGCAGGAGCCCTACCTCGTCTTCACGGCCAACGTGTTCGCGCTGATGGGCCTGCGTCAGCTCTACTTCCTGCTCGGCGGGCTGCTCAAGCGCCTGGTCTACCTGTCGCTGGGGCTGTCCTTCATCCTTGCCTTCATCGGCGTCAAGCTGGTGCTGCACGCCCTGCACGAGAACGAGCTGCCCTTCATCAACGGCGGTGAGCACGTCACGGTGCCCGAGATCTCGTCGCTGCTCAGCCTGGGCGTGATCCTCGTGACCCTGGTGGTCACCGCGGCCGCCAGCCTCGCCAAGGACAAGCGCAACCAGGAGGCCGGCGTCTCCTAGGGGTCTCTCCTAGGGGTCGACGCAGTCCTCGGTCCACGGGGACGCATAGCTCCCGCGGATCAGCCGCACCTGCAGGCAGGTGCGCTCAGTGGACCTGACGGTGAGGGTGGCCGCCTCGGTGCGGTCGCTCTCGCCGGTGTCCGTACGCCGCCACTCCCACGTGTCGCCGGCCTGGCCCGCGTCGGGAGAGCGCCACGTGAACGCCACGCGGTCACCGGTGCGCTCGCCCGAGACGACGGGTGGCTCGGCCCGCGCCTCGGGGGCCACCGGTAGCGGGGTCTGGGAGGTCGACGGCCTGCTCTCCGGGTCCTCGGAGTCGCTGCCGCCGGCGAGGTTGACCGCCAGCAGGACCCCGACCAGGGCCAGCACCGCCACTCCTACGCCGGCCCACACCAAGGTCGACCTGCGGGCCGGCTGCTCCGGCTCGGTCGTGGTGCCGCGCTCCAGCTGCGCCGCTCGTGGCCCCGAGCCGGGGATCACCGTCATCGGCTTGACGTGGGTGGTGTCCTGGTCGACCGGTGGCGGGGTCAGGAGCCCGGGGGCAGGACGGTCGCCCTCGACGGCGATCGGGGTGCGGGAGTAACCGGCGTCGGCCTCGATCCGCTGGAGCGCGCGGGCCAGCTCGAGGGCCGACTGTGGCCGGTGCTCGGGCTGCTTGGCCAGGCACTGCTGGAGCAACCGCTCGAGGGCGGGTGGCACGTCCGGGCGCTGGGTCAGCGGCGGCGGCGCGTGCAGGATCCGTGCGGTCAGCCCACGTGGGGTGTTGTCGCCGTTGGGCACGGAGTAGGGCGAGCGGCCGGTGAGCAGGTTCCAGATCGTCGCGCCCAGGGAGTAGACGTCGGAGGTGACCGACCCGTTGGAGCGGCCGTCGAGCAGCTCGGGCGGCGACCACGGGTAGGAGATCCGGACCTCGTCGTCACCGGCCAGCTCGTGCACGTGGCCGGCGATCCCGAAGTCGCTGAGGGCCGGCTCGGAGTAGGTCGTCACCAGCACGTTGCTGGGCTTGATGTCGCGATGGATGATGCCGGCCCGGTGGGCCGTCTCCACAGCGCTGGCGAGCTTGATCGCCGTACTGACCGTGTCGGCGACCGACATCGGCGCGGTGCGCACCCGCACCCCGAGGTCGGGGGGCGGGCAGTAGCGCATCACGAGGTAGGGCCGGTCCTGGGTGACCCCGGCCGTGATCACGCTGACGATGTAGGGGTGGTCGGCGAGCTGGGCCATCGCGTTGGCCTCCGCCGTGAAGAGCGACTTCTCCCGCTCCGTCAGGGGTACGTCGGGCCGCACGACCTTGACCGCCACCCGCTGTCGCGGCCACTCCTGCTCGTAGAGGTAGACGTCGGCGAACCCACCCCGGCCCAGGTGCTCGAGGTAGGTGTAGCCGGGGATCTCGGGTCCGCTCACGCCTCCACCTGCGTCCGGAGCTCGATCTCGAAGCAGTCGGCGAGGTCGAGCACCTGCCCCGGCTCCCAGACGTACTGCTGGTGGGCCCGGATCCGCTCCGGCGGCCGCCCGGGGACGCGCAGCGTGGTGCCGCTGCGCGAGCCCTGGTCGGTGGCCAGCACCAACCAGCCGTCGAGCTCGATGCGCAGGTGGACCCTCGAGACGTAGGAGAGGTCCTGGGGCACCCGCACCAGGTGCGGCCAGTCGGGAGTCTCCGGGGGCGCCGTGGGCTGGCGGCCCAGGACCACCCCGCGGTCGAGCGGGACCGTGTCGCCGTCGGGCAGCCGGATCACGCCGAGCTGGGGCCGCGGAACGCGCCCGGGCTCCTGCGGCGGGACCGGGCCGGCGCACACCCGGCAGACCGGCACGAACGCGGCGGTCAGGTGGCCGGCGGCGCAGCGCACCGCGAGCACCGTCTCGTGGGTCGGTTGGTGGAGATGGTCGGGGCGGAACGTGGTCCGGCCGTCGTGGTCGGGGTCGGCCGCCCGCCGTACGGTGTGGCCGACGCGCTCGTCGAGCCGGTGCCGGCTGTCGTCGACAGGGTCGGCGGTCACCACCGGGGCCGGTGCGGGCGGGGGGTCGCCGGCGCGGCTGGCCAGGATCTCGGCGGGGATCCCGTCGATCAGTCCGTCG
>JBAZRQ010000411.1:0-3323 GCA_041662925.1 Nocardioides sp.
GCGCGCGGTCTCGGTGACCGCCAGCTCGATGTCGCTGACGAACTGCAGCGCCCCGAACGAGCAGAACACCACGTCGAACGAGCCGTCCGCGAACGGCAGTGCCGTGGCGGTGCCGAGCACGGAGGGGACACGGATGCCCGTCTGGTCGTCCAGGCGGCGCGAGTGCTGGAGCTGCCGGTGGGACAGGTCGAGCCCGAAGGCCCGGCCGCCCCGGGTGCGCACCCAGCGCGAGCACTGCCCGGCTCCTGAGCCCACCTCGAGCACGTCCAGGCCGTCGAGGTCGCCGAGCACGCCGGCCTCCGCCTCGGTCAGGCCCTCAGGGCCCCACACGAACCCGGCGTCGCCGAGGAACGCGCCGTGGGTGGCCTGGTACT
Organism: Nocardioides sp.; assembly: GCA_041662925.1. GTDB lineage: Bacteria > Actinomycetota > Actinomycetes > Propionibacteriales > Nocardioidaceae > Nocardioides. The sequence goes on from JBAZRQ010000411.1 coordinate 375, forward strand.
CGTCGGCGTAGCGGTCCCAGTCGGGGCCGTTGGCGGCCCGGGACTCGGCTTCGCCGACCGGTCGCCGCTCGACCCGGACAGGGGGGTGTGGCCAGTGTTCCTGCACGCCGTCACGCTAACCGACGTACCTGTGGCCCACCTGTCAGGATGAGCGGGTGGAGTTCGCCTCGATGACGCCGATGCCCGGGGGGTGGAGCGGGGAGACCTTCCTGGCGGACGCCGGAGGTGAGCGACAGGTCGTCCGGATCTATGCCCGGCCCCGGGCCGGCGGGCACGCCCATGAGATCGACGCCGCGCTGCTCTCCCTGGTGCGCGGTCTGGTCCCCGTGGCCGACGTGCTCGAGGCCCGGCGCGCCGACCCGGCGTCCGAAATGCCGGCCCTGCTGGTCACGAGCGTGCTGCCGGGGGAGCGCGGTGACCTGGTGCTGCCGACGCTCGACCGGGCCGGGCTGGTCCGGCTGGGGACCGCATTGGGGGACCTGGCGGCGACCTTGGGCGGGATGCCGATGCTGCGCCGTGGGGCGTTCGTCGACGGCAACCTCGCCCTCGGTGACCTGGGCGGGCCGGACGGTCTGCCGGAGTGGGTCGCCGAGCACGAGGAACGGCTCACACACTGGGCGCCCGACGAGCGGGCCGGTCTCCGCGCCGTGGCTGCCGACGCCCAGGCGCTGCTCGACACGGTGACGCGCAGCTGCCTGGTGCACAGCGACCTCAACCCCAAGAACCTCCTCGTCGACGCCGACACGCTGTCGATCACCGGTGTCGTCGACTGGGAGTACGCCCATGCGGGTCACCCGTTCACCGACCTCGGCAACGTGCTGCGCTTCGACCGCGACCCGGCGTACGTCGATGCGGTGCTGGGCGCTTACGCGCAACGGCGTGGCACCCCGCCCGGCGAAGCGCTGGCGCTGGCACGGGCCGCCGACCTGTGGGCGCTGGTCGACCTCGCGGCGCGCGGCTCGGAGAACCCCGTCGCCGCGCGTGCGGAGGCGCTGTTGCGGGCTGTCGCGGGGACGCGGGACTGGCACGCCGAGCCCGCCTGAGGTGAGTACCGCGGCTCTGGGAGTCCGAGGCCGTCGCTGTCAACGTGGAGCTATGACCGACACCCTGCATCGTGACCCCCGTTCCCCCTCCCGCTCCCGGCGTGAGCTGTGGCCGGAGCTGGCCTTGGCGTGGGCGTCCCTCGTGCTCTTCGCCGTCGCCGTGGCCATGACGGTCCGGGCCACCGAGTACGCCTGGGACGTGGAGGCGGACTTCGCGCTTGCCCCCGGCGCCGACCAGTCCCTCTACGGCCTGGCCTACTTCGTCTATGCCGTCGTGCTCGCGCCGGCGGTCGTGGCGCACCTGGTCAGCGTGGTCCTCGCGACCTACCGCACCGCACGTGCGGCCCCGGCTCGGGGCGCCGGCTGGGTCGCGGCCTGGGTCGCCTACGTCCTGGGCGTGGTGTCCGTGGCGGCGGTGTGCGCACTGGGGGTGGAGTTCGTCCTGGGCCTCGACGGTGCGCCTGAGAACCTCCGGGACCGTGCGCTGTTCTTCCACGCAGCTCCGGCGCTGGTGGTGTCGATGGCCGGCCTGGTACCGCTCCTGTGGGCCGGGCGCGGCGCCCGCACCCGGTGAGGGCGCGGGCTACGTCGCTCCCCGGTTGGACTCCCGCGGACGGGCGCGCGTAAACTCGCGAGTTGCGCCTGTTGTCTGCCTGGGTTCCATACGGAGCGGACGCTCGCTCGCTATCACCGCCCCTCCCGCATCGCGGGGCCAGGGGTCTCCATCGGTAGTGAAACCGGACCTCGGGCGTGCCCGTACGACATCTGCCCACCAAGGAATCACTTCCCTTATGACGAGCACCATGATCCAGCCGGACTACGACGCGCCCCAGGTGGCGGTCAACGACATCGGGTCCGAAGCAGACTTCCTCGCCGCCATCGACGCGACCATCAAGTACTTCAACGATGGTGACATCGTCGAAGGAATCATCGTCAAGGTCGACCGCGACGAGGTCCTCCTCGACATCGGCTACAAGACCGAGGGTGTCATCCCCTCCCGCGAGCTCTCGATCAAGCACGACGTCGACCCCTCTGAGGTCGTCACCGTCGGCGACGTCGTCGAGGCCCTCGTCCTCCAGAAGGAGGACAAGGAAGGCCGCCTGATCCTGTCCAAGAAGCGCGCACAGTACGAGCGCGCCTGGGGCACCATCGAGCAGGTCAAGGAAGAGGACGGCGTCGTCGAAGGCACCGTCATCGAGGTCGTCAAGGGCGGCCTCATCATCGACATCGGTCTGCGCGGCTTCCTGCCTGCGTCGCTGGTCGAGATGCGCCGCGTGCGGGACCTCCAGCCCTACGTCGGCCAGGTCCTCGAAGCCAAGATCATCGAGCTCGACAAGAACCGCAACAACGTGGTCCTGTCGCGCCGTGCCTGGCTCGAGCAGACCCAGTCCGAGGTTCGCCACGGCTTCCTGACCCAGCTCCAGAAGGGTCAGATCCGCAAGGGCGTCGTCTCCTCGATCGTCAACTTCGGTGCGTTCGTCGACCTCGGCGGCGTCGACGGTCTGGTGCACGTCTCCGAGCTGTCCTGGAAGCACATCGACCACCCCTCCGAGGTCGTCACCGTGGGCGACGAGGTCACCGTGGAGGTGCTCGACGTCGACATGGACCGCGAGCGCGTCTCGCTGTCGCTCAAGGCCACGCAGGAAGACCCCTGGCAGCACTTCGCCCGCACCCACCAGATGGGTCAGATCGTGCCCGGCAAGGTCACCAAGCTGGTGCCCTTCGGCTCGTTCGTGCGGGTCGAGGAGGGCATCGAGGGCCTGGTCCACATCTCCGAGCTGGCCGAGCGCCACGTGGAGATCCCGGAGCAGGTCGTCCAGGTCAACGACGACGTCATGGTCAAGATCATCGACATCGACCTCGAGCGTCGCCGGATCTCGCTGTCGCTCAAGCAGGCCAACGAGAC
>JBAZRQ010000412.1:0-3317 GCA_041662925.1 Nocardioides sp.
CCTGGTGCGCAACGCAGAAGGTCCCGCACAGCGAACCGTGCGGGACCTCCACCGGTGGCAGGTGCAGGATTCGAACCTGCGTAGGCATAAGCCGACGGATTTACAGTCCGTTCCCATTGGCCGCTCGGGCAACCTGCCGGGGTGTTCCGTGGCCGGCGTTTGGCCGGCCGGCAACGAGGCGAAACAATAGCGCAGCGACAACCGCGAACGAAAAACAGCAGACCAGGAGCAGGTGAGCCAGATGGGCGACTCGTCCTTCGACATCGTGAGCAAGTACGACCGGCAGGAGGTCGACAACGCGCTCGGGCAGACGGCCCGCGAGATCGCGACCCGCTTCGACTTCAAGGGCACCGGCGCCACCATCGAGTGGCAGGGCGACGAGGCGATCGAGATCACCGCCTCGGCCGACGACCGCGCCACCGCGGTGCTCGACGTCTTCAAGGGCAAGCTGATCAAGCGCGACGTGAGCCTCAAGGTGATCGACCCCTCCGAGCCGCGCCAGTCCGGCACGGTCTCCAAGATCGGGATCGCGCTCAAGGAGGGCATCTCCTCGGAGGACGCCAAGAAGATCTCCAAGCTGATCCGCGACGAGGGCCCCAAGGGCGTCAAGGCCCAGATCCAGGGCGACGAGCTGCGCGTCTCGTCGAAGAAGCGCGACGACCTGCAAGCGGTCCAGGCGCTGGTCAAGGGCCAGGAGTGGGACTTCGCGGTGCAGTTCACCAACTACCGCTGAGTCGATAGCGCTCGAGGCGCCACGACACTCGGTCGGGCAGCGCTCTCAGCCCTCCCCATCCAGGACTTAGGTCACTGCGCAACGGGCCTGGAAGCTCTGTCGGCGCCGACACCACGGGCCCGACAATGAGGCCCACAGGGGTGGGACGCCCTCACCGCTCTCGGGCTGTCACCCTCCGGGAGAGACAGATGCATCCGCGACGAGTCTCCACGAAGCTGCTGGTCGGCGGGTTGACGGTGCTGTTGGCCGGGCTCGGTGCCACATTCCCCCAGTCGTCAGCCTCCGCGGACCCTGCACCCGACACCGGCAACTGGCCGATGTGCGGCACCGACCCCGACACGGACGGCAGGTACTGCGTGGTGTCGATGACGCGCAACGGCGTCGACATCACCCATCCCGCGGCCGGCGACTACTACCTCCCCTACATCGACATGATCGGGCCGGGCGACGTGCGGTTCGGCGTCGATCACTACCGCGACGGCGCACTGGTCACCCGGGACAATGGCGCAGGCGGGCTAATGGTCGACGGGGAGCTGGTCCCTGGTGACGTGTTCGACATCGAGGTCAACACCGGGGCAATCGTTCCCCGCGAGCTCTTCGTCCGCGGCCAGGACGTGACGTTCACGCGTGGCGGCAACGCCACCAACGGCTACCGTTTCGGAATCCGTCTCCAACCGACGCCGTTTGCCTGGCTCAAGATCGACGAGGGCAACCCTTGGCCGTGCACAGTCCAGGCCTGCGGTGACGACACCACCATCGCTGACCCGTACTGGGTCTATGACGGGTTCATCACCGGGTACGTCACCGACATCTCCTCGGCGTCACCCGCCGAGCAGCGCATGATGACTGGCTTGGTGCACGCCTACAACGCGCAAGACGCGAACCTCTACTACGACTACGACACCAACTCCATGGTGATCCAGCTGGCCAACCCCCACCTCAAGGAACCGGGAGTGGTGGCCACCGGCGCCTACCAGACCTTCCTGCCGTACTCCATGCTCACCGGCATGATGAACGTGCCCGACCCCACCACGCTCACCGGCGGCTCCTTCCTGGTCTCCCGCGCCGGCGCCGGCACGACCGTGCCGTTCACCCTGACGCACCACGCCGCGGGCGTCGAGATCCGGATACCGGACATCACCTACTCCACGCCGACCTACCGCATCAAGCCGCGCCGGTCCGCACCCGGCCAGCCCCAGCTCCGCCGGGTGGTCCGAGTCGCACCGACAACCACGAGCGTGCGGTTCGCACCCCCTGTCGCCGACGGGGGCGCCGCAGTCACGGGCTACCGGGCGCGCTGCCGACGAGGCACCGCAGCGTGGCACTACGGATCGGCAACCGCGTCCCCGATCCGGGTTCGCAGCGTCCCCCGCCGCCCAGTGACCTGCCAGGTCCGAGCCATCAACCGGATCGGCGCCGGAGCCTGGTCGTTCCCCAAGCGGGGGTAGCGCGAAGGCCCGCCTAGAATCCCACGGTGAACAACCCCCGCGCCGGCATCGACATCGACGCTCCGCTCGAGGTCGTCTGGCAGGTCATGCTCGACACCGCGTCGTACGGCGAGTGGAACCCGTTCGTGGAGCGCGCCGAGACCGCGGTGCCTCCGGCGGTCGGCAACCCGATCGTGCTCCACGTGCGCTGGGCCAACGGCCGTACGACCCGCTCGCCCGAGCGGATCGTCGCGATCGAGCCGCCGGTCACCGCCGGCGGAGTCACGACCGCGCGGCTGTCCTACGTCTTCGAGGGCTGGCCGGCCCGGCTCGGGCTGGTCCGGGGCACCCGGCACCAGGAGCTGACCCAGCGCGCGGGCGGCCCCACGGCGTACGAGACCGTCGAGCTGTTCTCCGGACCGCTGGTCCGGCTGGCCGGGCCGCAGCGCGTGGCCGACGGCTTCCGCCGCCACGCCGCCGGCCTCAAGCAGCGCGCGGAGTCGCTCTCCGGCTCCTGACCCGTCAGACGGCCACCATCGCCGGCACCGTGGTGGCACCGGAGGCGGCGGTGAGCCACACCCGGCTGCCCTCGGTCAGCCCCAGCGAGCGCGCATGCGTCCGGGTGAGTACGACGGTCACGTCACCGCCGGCGGTGCTCACCACGAGCCGCACCTCGAAACCGACCCGCAGCAACCGGGTCACCTCGCCAGAGACCGCGCCGGCGCGGTCGGGCGCGGCCGAGAGCTCGATGTCGTGGGGCCGCAGCCGGAGCTCGCCGAGCCGGGTGACCTCGCCGAGGAAGCCCATGACGAAGTCGTTGGCGGGCTCGTCGTAGAGCTGGTCGGGCGTGCCGATCTGCTCGACCCGGCCCTCGTTGATGACCACGATCTCGTCGGCGACCTCGAGTGCCTCCTCCTGGTCGTGGGTCACGAAGACCGTCGTCACCTGCACCTCGTCGTGCAGCCGGCGCAGCCACTCGCGCAGCTCTTTGCGCACCTTGGCGTCCAGGGCGCCGAACGGTTCGTCGAGCAGCAGCACCTTCGGCTCGACCGCCAGGGCGCGGGCCAGCGCCATCCGTTGTCGCTGGCCACCCGAGAGCTGCGAGGGCAGCCGGTGGGAGAACTGCGTGAGGTGGACCAGGTCGAGCAGCTGCTCGA
>JBAZRQ010000413.1:0-3316 GCA_041662925.1 Nocardioides sp.
GACGCGAGGGGAACGGGCTACCGCGACCTCGAGCTGGTGCTGATCGACCCCGGCGTGCTCGCCTCCGACCGGGCCTCCGCGGCGACGCCTACGGGCGCCGCGTCCCGTGCGGTCGCACCTGAGTCGGAGCGGGCGCCGCGCCCGGCGCTGCTGAGCCGCAAGAAGTGGGGTGCCGACCCCTCCTGGCGCAACGGCAGCCCGGTCTACAACCGCGGGCTCCGGCAGGTGCATGTGCACCACACCGCCACCGGCAACAGCTACTCGCGGGCGGACGTCCCGGCCATCCTGCGCGGGATGTACCGCTACCACACGAAGAACCTGGGCTGGTTCGACCTCGGCTACAACTTCGTCGTCGACAAGTTCGGCCGGGCCTGGGTGGGCCGCTCCGGCGGCGTCTCCCGGCTGGTGCGCGGCGCGCACACCCTGGGCTTCAACCACAGCTCGGTCGGGATCGCAGTGATCGGCAACTTCGAGAGCGCCCGCCCCACGCAGAAGGCACTGACCACGGTGGTCCGACTGGCCGCGTGGAAGCTTGACCGGCACCGCCGGGACGCCCAGGGCCGGGTCGTGGTGACGTCGGAGGGCAGCGACCGGTACGCCGCCGGCCGCAGCGTGCGCCTGTTCGTCATCAGCGGGCACCGCGCCACCAACGAGACGGCGTGCCCCGGCGAGCTGCTCCACGAGCGGCTGCCCGCGGTACGCCGCCGGGCGCAGCAGCGGATCGACCGCTACTGAGCAAGTGGCCCGCCCGGAATTCGGTGGCGGCGGGCTCCTAGACTCCGGCGCATGACCCATGTCCTGTCCGCCGTCGCCTGGCCGTACGCCAACGGCCCGCGCCACATCGGCCACGTTGCCGGTTTCGGTGTGCCCTCCGACGTCTTCAGCCGCTACATGCGGATGGCCGGGCACGACGTACTCATGGTCTCCGGCACCGACGAGCACGGCACCCCGATCCTGGTGGCCGCCGACCAGCAGGGTGTCCCTGCCCGCGACCTCGCCGACAAGAACAACGCGGTCATCGTCCAGGATCTGGTCGACCTCGGCTTGTCCTACGACCTGTTCACCCGGACCACCACGGGCAACCACTACCTCGTGGTGCAGGAGATGTTCGAGACCGTGCACCGCAACGGCTACATGGTCGAGCAGACGACGTTCGGCGCCCGGAGCCCGTCGACCGGGCGCACGCTGCCGGACCGCTACATCGAGGGCACCTGCCCGATCTGCGGCTACACCGAGGCGCGCGGCGACCAGTGCGACAACTGCGGCAACCAGCTCGACCCGACCGACCTCAAGGACCCGCGCTCCAAGATCAACGGCGAGACGCCGGAGTTCGTCGAGACCCAGCACTTCTTCCTCGACCTGCCGGCCCTGGCCGACGCGCTGAAGGAGTGGCTCGACGAGCGCGAGTCGACCGGCCTCTGGCGGCCCAACGTCATCAAGTTCTCCCAGAACATCCTCAAGGAGATCCGCCCGCGCGCGATGACGCGCGACATCGACTGGGGCATCCCGATCCCGCTCGAGGGCTGGCGCGAGCAGCCGACCAAGCGCCTCTACGTGTGGTTCGACGCGGTCATCGGCTACCTGTCGGCCTCGATCGAGTGGGCGCGTCGTTCGGGTGACCCGGAGGCGTGGCGGCGCTGGTGGAACGACCCGGAGTCGCTGTCCTACTACTTCATGGGCAAGGACAACATCGTCTTCCACAGCCAGATCTGGCCCGCCGAGCTGCTCGCGTACGACGGTCGCGGCGCCCTGGGCGGCGAGCCCGGCCCCTACGGCGACCTGCAGCTGCCGACCGAGGTGGTGTCGTCGGAGTTCATGACGATGGAGTCGAAGCAGTTCTCGACCAGCCGCGGCCACGTGATCCTGGTCGGCGACATGCTCTCGCGCTACCAGCCCGACGCGCTGCGCTACTTCATCTGCGCCGCCGGCCCGGAGACCTCCGACTCGGACTTCACCTGGGCGGAGTTCGTGCAGCGCACCAACTCCGAGCTGGTCGCCGGCTGGGGCAACCTGGTCAACCGCACCGCCACCATGATCGCCAAGAGCTTCGGTGAGATCCCGGCCGCCGGCGAGCTCGAGCCCGTCGACGAGGCCGTGCTGTCCGTCGTACGTGGTGGCTTCGAGTCGGTGGGCGACCTGATCGGCCGCCACCGCCAGCGCGGCGCCATCGCCGAGGCGATGCGCGTGGTCGGCGAGGTCAACCGCTACCTCACCGTCACCGAGCCCTACAAGATGAAGGACGAGTCGCAGCGCGAGCGGCTCGCGACGGTGCTCCACGTCGCCGCGCAGTGCGTGCTCGACTGCAACACCCTGCTCGCCCCCTTCCTGCCGCACTCCTCCAACCAGGTCTGGGCGGCCTACGGCGGCGAGGGTGAGTTCATGCCGATGCCGCGCATCGAGCAGGTCGAGGACCTCGACCCCGGCCACGGCGCCGGTCTCGACTTCTACCCGGTCATCACCGGCGACTACTCCGGCACGCCGCGCTGGGAGTCGCGCCCGGTGACCGTCGGCGCGAAGGTCGAGAAGCCGACGCCCATCTTCACCAAGCTCGACCCGGCCGTCGTCGATGAGGAGCTCGCGCGCTACGCCGGCTGACTGGCGCGGCCATCTAGGCTCTGCGCATGACCGCCCCGATGTACGTGCCCACGTTCTACGTCAAGCAGAAGTTCGCGATGACGACCAACCGCTACGAGCTGTTCGCCGCCAACCCCGACGGCAGCTTCGGGCAGTCGATGGGGCTCGCCGAGCAGAAGCGCCTGGCGTTCAAGGAAGAGGTCACGTTCTACACGGACGACACGAAGACCCGCCCGGTGTTCAGCTTCAAGGCGCGCAAGAGGATCGACCTCAACGCGGGCTACGACATCTTCGACGAGGCCCGCAACCAGATCGGCTTCTTCCGCAAGGACTTCGGCAAGAGCCTGATGCGTTCGACCTTCCACATCGAGGGCCCGGGCTACGCCGGCACCGGCCAGGAGCGCAGTCAGGCGGTGGCGATCATCCGCCGCTTCACCGACATCCCGTTCCTGCCGATCCACTTCGACTTCGTCACGCCGGAGGGCCAGCCTCTCCTGGGCGTCGAGCGTCAGGGGTCGGTGCGCGACAAGTACACCGTGCACGTGCCCGACCAGCGCATCGACTTCCGCGTGGCCGCGGCGGTGGCGGTCGGGCTCGACGCCCTCATGCAGCGCTGAGGGGCGGGCTGAGCATGCTGCACCCGGAGGCGCGGCGCGCGCTCGAGCAGGAGGCGGGTGAGGTCAGGGTCTTCGAGGACGGTTTCGACATCGAGACCTCGCGTACCGAGGCTCGGGCGTCGGCG
>JBAZRQ010000414.1:0-3313 GCA_041662925.1 Nocardioides sp.
CAGGAGGAAGTCGCCCGCGCCGCCGCACACCGCGACCCGGCGTACGGGGCGGTCGGGGTCACCCGCGACGCGGACGCCGTTGGCCGTCTCGGGGAGCGCCTCGCCGATCCGCTCGGCGAGCTCGCGCAGCGTCGTGGACGGCACCGAGCCGATCCGTCCGGTCCCCGCGCCCGAGAGGCCGGGATGGGCGAGCTCGACGACGTCGTACGCCGGCTCCTCGTAGGGATGCGACGCGAGCAGGGCCGCCACCACGGCCGGCCGCAGGACGCGCTCGAGCACCACCTCGACCCGCACCTCCTCGACGGTCTCGATCGAGCCCACCGTGCCGATGGTGGGCTCGGCCCCCTGGAGCGGGCGGAACCTCCCCTGCCCCGGCGAGCTGAACGACGCGAAGTCGTAGTCACCGATCCGGCCGGCGCCGGCCTCGGCGATCGCGGCCCGGACCGGCGCCGCGGCGTCGGCGGGCACGTAGGTGGTCAGCTTGTCGCGCGGAGGGCCGCCGGCGACGACGAGCGGCCCCACGTCCGTGAGGCCGATCGCCGCCGCGAGCGCGTCGGAGACCCCGGCCTCGGCGCGGTCGGCGTTGGTGTGGGCGGTCAGCAGCGCGCACCCGGCGCCGGCGAGGACCGCGAGCGTGCGGCCCTTCGGCGTGGTCGCGGCGAAACCGTGCACGGGCTTGAGGAACAGCGGGTGGTGGACGACCAGCAGGTCGGCCTTCCACGCGGCCGCCTCCCGCGCCACCTCGATCGTCGGGTCGACGGCGAACATCACCTTCGACACCGGTGCCGCGGGATCGCCGTACACGAGACCGACGGCGTCCCAGTCATCGGCGGTGTCGGGCGGGTACCAGCCGTGCAGCAGGTCGATGACGTCCTTCAGCGTGGGCATGCCGGTCAGGTTAGCGACTGGCGTCAGCCCTACGATCGGAGCATGCCCGTCGTGAAGATCAACGCCATCTCCGTCCCGCCCCAGGCCCACGAGGAGCTCGAGAAGCGCTTCGCCAACCGCGCCCACACGGTCGACGGGACGCCCGGTTTCCTCGGCTTCCAGCTGCTGCGCCCGGTCAAGGGCGAGGAGCGCTACTTCGTCGTGACCCAGTGGGAGGACGAGGAGTCGTTCGCCGCCTGGCGCGACGGTGACGCCGTGGCCGCCCACGCCGGTCCCGAGGGGGCAGCGGGTTCAGGGCGCCCCAAGCCGGTCTCCAGCGGCGCCGACCTGCTGGAGTTCGAGGTCGTGCTGGACGTCAGGCCCTCCTAGTTGACCTGGCGGTCCCGGCCCTGCCAGTACTCCGCGCGGAGCTTGAACTTCTGCAGCTTGCCGGTCGCCGTACGGGCCAGCACCTCGCGGAACTCGATCGACGTCGGCGCCTTGTAGCCGGCCGCCTTGTCCTTGCACCAGGCGATCAGCTCGGCCTCGGTCACCTCGGAGCCCTCGGCGAGGACGACGAGCGCCTTGATCGTCTCGCCCCACTTCTCGCTGGGTACGCCGATCACGGCGACCTCGGCGACGTCGGGGTGGGAGAAGAGCACGTCCTCGACCTCGATCGAGGAGACGTTCTCGCCGCCGGTGATGATCACGTCCTTCTTGCGGTCCTGGATCGTGAGGTAGCCGTCGTCGCCGATCACGCCGCCGTCGCCGGTGTGGAACCACCCGCCCGCCAGGGCCTTCTCGGACTCCTCCGGCTGCTCCCAGTAGCCCTCGAGCACCACGTTGGAGCGGGCCAGCACCTCGCCGGCCCCCTCGGGTGACTCGTCGGTCTTGAGCCGGACCCCGAGCGCGGGGGCCCCGGCGCGCACCAGCTTCTGCGCGCGGTCCTCGGGCGAGAGGTCGTCCCACTCGGCGCGGGAACGGTTGACGGTCAGCAGCGGCGAGGTCTCGGTGAGGCCGTAGATCTGGATGAACTCCCAGCCGAGCTCCTCCTGCACGCGTACGACGGTCTTCGTCGGGGGCGGCGCGCCGGCCATGATGATCCGGACCCGGTCGCGCCCGGGGATCTCGCCCTCCCAGTCCTGGGCGGCGTCGAGCACCGCGGCGGCGACCGCGGGGGCGGCGCACATGACCGTGACGCCGTGCTCCTCCACCCGGCGCAGGATCTCGGCCCCGTCGATCTTGCGGATCACCACGTGCTTCACGCCCAGCCCGGTCATCGCGTAGGGCATCCCCCAGCCGTTGGCGTGGAACATCGGCAGCGTGTGCAGGTAGACGTCGCGGTCGGTGACGGCGGCGTGCATCGCGAAGGTGACCGCGTTGACCCAGATGTTGCGGTGGGTGATCTGCACACCCTTGGGCCGGGCGGTCGTGCCGGAGGTGTAGTTGATGGTCGCGGTGGCGTTCTCGTCCGGCTCCCAGGGCTTGGGCTCCGCGCCCCCCTCCTCGGGCGGAGCTGCGTAGAGGTTGTCATCGTCCCCGATCACGAACCGGTGCTCGGCGGTGACGTCCTTGAGCTCCTCGTCCAGCTCGGGGTCGACGATCAGGACGCGCGCCCCGGAGTGCTCGACGATGTAGCGCACCTCGTCGGGCCGGAGCCGGAAGTTGACCGGTACCAGGACCCGTCCCCAGCCGACAACGCCGAAGAACGACGTGAGCAGCCGCGAGCTGTTGTGGCTCACGACCGCGACGCGGTCCCCCACGCCGATCCCGAGCTCGTCGAGCTTGGCCGCCTGCCGCCGGGCGAGCGCCCCGATCTCGGCGTACGTGAGCTCGCCGCCCTCATTGCCCAGCGAGGGCGCCGGCTGGGTGGGCTCGTCGACGGCGCCCACGCGCTCGCCGTAGACCTGCACCGCACGGTCGATGAAGTCGGAAACACTGAATGGGACGATCAAGGGGGCCTCCTCTGTGACGGCTGCCACTGTAGTGAGGTCGACGTTGCCGGTTGGTTGTCTTCGGGCGCCCGTCGCCCAACGGCCCGGCCTCGGCGACGAACGGTCGCCGGAGCCCCGCGGATGAGAGTCCTCTCATGGTGCTCTCACTCCTGGCCCACGATGGTGCAAGATCGTGGCTGACATGAACAGGTTCTGGAAAGTCCTCGTCGCACTCGCCCTCGCACTCCCCGTCGGGGGGTACGTCGCCGGGTCGCTCGCCGCGTCCGCCGCCGACGAGCCGCGGCCACGCGAGACGATCGTGATCGACGACTCGTCCGCCGACCCGACACCCACGCCCAAGCCGACCCCGGCGTCCACCCCGAGCGAGTCGGGCGAAGACCCCAGCGACGACGCCAGCGAGGGTCGCGTCGACGAGCACAGTGACGACCAGGGCGACGACCAAGGCGACGACCAAGGCGACGACCAAGGCGACGACCAAGGCGACGACCAAG
>JBAZRQ010000415.1:0-3312 GCA_041662925.1 Nocardioides sp.
CTAAAGGCGCTCGCCGCCGTCGACCCGAGGTCGGCAGGGCGCGCCGTCCTCGCTAGTAGCAACGTCCTAGCAGAGACGCTGATCGACCCTCACGCGGAAGACCTGGCAGATATCGGATCCTTCATCCAGGCCGCCGACGCCGTGGACCCTGAAATTCTCAACACGCTGCTCAGCAACGTCGACCCAACAGCAGAAGAGCCGTGGAGACGAAGGCTGGCCGACTCTCCGGATCAAGCCCGTCTCCTAATGAGACGCGCACAACTCGTCGGAGGTCGGATCGGGGCCCTCGCGGATCGGCTGCTGGCCACAGAGACGTAGGACGCGAACCAGAGCCGGACTCGCTTTTCCTGCACCCAGAGCAGCGAGGAGCAGGTGTCGCCTGATCCTTCAGCAGTCCCCTGGAGCGCCGGGGCCGCGTCAGGCAACGTTGAGGTCGGTGGCAGCTTGATCCCGCGCATCGGCTGGCTGAGCAGAGGCGCCGGGCCGTGCGTTCGCGCGTCCTCCGTCTCGATCCGGCGGGTGTCAACGATCTGCATAGTGTTGTACGAGACGGGCGACTGCAGCGGCCAGTCGCTTCCGTTTCGGCGCGTCACCAAAGGTGGGCGCCACCGATTTGCAGTAACGCAACGATATCGAGGTGATGTCGCCTCCGCTGAGTCCCGGCCGGTCGAATGGCAGATCAGTCACCGTCTTGTCCTTATAGCGTCGGATCGGTTCCTCGATCGCAATGAGGAGTTTGTCGCGGTCGTCGGTAAACGGGTATGCGCTCAACCGGCCGTCGTATGTGGTGCCGTCTTCGAGCTGTACTCCGACCCATCGGTCGGTCCCGCGACGTGGTCGACCGAGTGCACCCTGAAGGACCGTCGGGGCGAATCGTTGCTTGGCGCGAGCTTTCGTGCCTTTAGCCAGGAGCCAGGCCAAGGTCAGTGCTATCGCAATTACCAGAGCCGCCATCGCGACGGCCTCACGGAGGGCCGGAGCAGAACCCTCCGTGGGCGCCGTCCGCCACGTGTCGACTACGTCGAGCGTGGTGGCGGGTGCGGTGAGCGCTACGACGGCCGCTGCCACGCCCGTCGTTGCCGCTCCCACCAGGGCGACTTGCAGCACTTCGGCGAGAGGCGTCTGGTCTCTGGGTCGGCGGACCTTCTCCGTGAGAGTTAGGTAGAGATAGCCGGGAACCAGCGCGCCAACGATCAATGCCCCAAGGGCAGTCGTCGGCGTCACTCCTCGGGCGGGTCGTAGTCGAGCGCCATCATCGGAGGCTGATCATAGGTGGCATCCGCCTGGTAGCTGACGACCTCTGCGGCCTTCTCAAAGGACTCACTCAGTTCGACGTAGCCATCGTCGCTGCTCTGTCCGATGACTTCACGGGGGTCAGATTCGGTCATGCTGAATCTTCGCACGTCGCGCGCTGGCCGCAGGCGAATCGGTTGAGGGGGCTGCTGCACGATCGGGTGCTGATTGACCTGGTCGGTGAGGCAGGCAGCCTCTGGCTGAACTGATGTTGAACCTGCACCTGCACTCTCCCTATTGAACGTTGGCGGGCGAGAACATCTCGGCGCGCTTCGTCGTACCCACTGTCGCGGCGTCGGTCGACCTCGTGGTCCACCTCGGCATCGACCACCACGGCGTACGCCGCGTCAACGAGGTCGTGGGCGTGCCCGGGCGCGTGGAGAACGCCGTCATCGAGACCGAGTCGATCTTCGAGCGCCGTGAGGGGGGCGACCTGCGCCGGGCCAACGGGATGCCGCCGCGGGTCGAGCTGTTCGACCGTGCGGGGATCGACATCCACCGGATCCTGACCGAGGACCGCTGATGGGTGCGTTGGTCGGACTGGGCGTCGGCATCGGGCTGATGCTCATCTGGTCGGCGTTCTTCCTGCCGCGCTCGACACGTCCGCCGTCGCGCCCCGACGGGCGCGGCGCGCAGCTGCTGGCGCGGGCCGGGTTGGGTGAGGTCTCGCCGACCGGCTTCGCGCTGCTCTGTCTCGTCTCGGGCGCGGTCTGCGCGTTCGTGCTCCAGGTGTCCTCACGCACGCCGCCGGTGGCTGCCGTCTTCGGTGTCCTGGGTGCCTACCTTCCGGTCGCGGTGGTGTCCGGCCGGGCCCGGCGCCGGCAGCGGGAGTTCGCGGAGGTCTGGCCGGAGGCGGTCGACAACCTCGCCTCCGCGGTCCGGGCCGGGATGTCGCTGCCCGACGCGCTGGCGGGGCTCGCGGTCCGCGGACCCGAGCCGCTGCGCGACGCCTTTGACGCCTTCGCGCTCGACTACCAGGTGACCGGTCGGTTCGGCGAATGCCTCGACCGGCTCAAGGTCCGGCTTGCCGACCCGGTCGGCGACCGGGTCGTCGAGGGTCTGCGGATCGCCCGCGAAGTGGGTGGCGGCGAGCTCGGGCGGCTGTTGCGCAACCTGTCCGGCTACCTCCGAGACGACGCGCGCACCCGCTCTGAGCTCGAGTCCCGCCAGGCCTGGACCGTCAACGGTGCCCGGCTGGCGGTCGCGGCTCCCTGGCTGGTGCTGCTGCTGATGTCGTTCCAGTCCGAGGTGATCCGTCGCTACGCATCGCCTGCGGGCGCGTTCGTCCTCGCGCTCGGTGCGGGGCTCTGCCTGGTCGCCTACCGGCTGATGATGCGCATCGGTCGACTCCCGGTCGAGCGGCGGATCCTGTCATGAGCCTGGGACTGTGGGGAGCGGTCCTCGGGGCGCTCGCCGGCGTCGGCGTCGTACTCGTCGGTGCGCGGCTGCGCGTGATCGGCCGTCCACAGCTCTCGACCCGGGTCCTGCCCTACGTCCGCGACCTGCCCCAGGTAGGTCGCACCCCCGCGCTCCGGGTGGCCTCCAGCTCGCCCACGTCTGCCGCCGCGGGGGTCTTCGGCCCGGTGCTGCGCTCGGTGGCGGACACGATCGAGAGGGTGCTCGGGGGCGCGGCGTCCGTACGACGCCGCCTCGAGCGCGCCGCGATCGACAAGACCGTCCACGAGTTCCGGATCGAGCAGGTGATGTGGGGGCTCGCCGGACTCGGGGGCGTCGCCGCCTACGGCCTGCTCAAGACGCTGACCGACCCCGGCGGGGTCCTCGGGCTCGTGGTGCTGTGCGCCGTCGGGTTCGCGGTCGGCGTGCTCGCCCGCGACAACCGCCTCAGCAGCCAGGCCACGAGCCGCGAGCGGCGCATCCTCGCCGAGTTCCCGACCGTCGCCGAGCTGCTCGCGCTCGCCGTGGCCGCGGGCGAGAGCCCGGTCGCCGCGCTCGACCGCGTCGTACGACGAAGCGGCGGCGAGCTGTCCAGCGACCTCGCGAAGGTGTTGGCCGCGGTGC
>JBAZRQ010000416.1:0-3310 GCA_041662925.1 Nocardioides sp.
AGGCCGACCACGGCCAGGGCGACCGCGCCGATGACCTTGCCGGAGACGACCCGGTCGACGCTCCAGTCGCGCGGGTTGCCGGCGAAGTCCAGCTTGCGGCGCACGCGCTCGGCCGCGTCGGCACCGGAGAGCCGTCGCCCGACGTTGAGGGCGCGGGCCTGGAGCGGCTGGAGCACCCTCTCGCCGAAGGGCCGGTCCAGCTCCGCGCTCATCTCCTTGGGGGCGTTGTCCATCGCCTCCAGGACCGCGAGGGAGCGGGTGACGCCTCCCTCGCTCGCTGGGCCGACGGCCATGCCCACGAGCACGATCGCGGCCACGACGAGGATCACTCCCATCACCAGCAGAAGCGTCATGTCACACCTCCACCTTGATCAGCTTGCTCATCCAGAAACCGCCTACGGCCAGCAGCACCCCGGCGATCGCCAGCATGACCATGCCCTTGGGGTCTGTGAACAGCGGCATGACGTAGTCGCGCTGCGCGAAGAACAGGTAGAGCAGGAAGAGCGGCGGCAGTCCGCCGAGCACGTACGCCGAGAGCTTGCCCTCGGCGGACAGGGCGGCGACCTGGCGGCGCATGTACTCCCGCTCGCGCATGGTGGAGGCGACCGTGTCCAGCAGCTCGGCGAGGTTGCCGCCGACCTGGCGCTGGATCCTGATCGCCATCACGACCCAGGCGAAGTCCTTGCTCTCGAACCGCTCGGCCACACCGTCGAGGGCGTCCTCGAGCGCGACCCCCAGCCTGGTCTCGATGAGGACCCGCTTGAACTCCGTGGACACCGGTTCGGTGCCTTCGCGCACGATCGTGTCGACCGACTGACCGAGCGAGAGGCCGGCCGAGAGTGACCCCGAGATCAGCTGCAGGGTCTCGGGAAGGCTGGCGTTGAAGGCCTTGCGGCGTCGGCTGCGCCGGAACCCGAGGTACATCCACGGCCCGATCGCGCCCATGACCAGGAAGAGGATGCCGACCACCAGGCTTCCCTTGCCGAGCAGCAGCCCCACCAGGCCGGCCCCGAGGAAGATGGCCAGGTGCACGAGCAGCCACTCCGACGACTTGAGGTCGCTGCCGGCGCCGTCGAGGCGGCTGGAGATCCGCACCTCGAGACCGCGGTTGCGTTGGAGGACCTGGGACGCGGCCTCCTTCACCTGGGTCAGCGCCGCCTCGGCATCGGGCCGCTGCGCCCCGGGGCCCGCATGGCCCGCGGCCGGCGAGGTGTAGTGCGACACCCGGTCGGCGACGGTCATCGGCCGGGAGCGCTGTGGGACGAGCAGCATGAGCAGCAGGACGAGCCCGACCCCGACGGCGCCGATACCGGCGTACTGCGTCCACTCGGGAGGACTCCAGCCACCTGCGTCCGACGCACCGGGCACCTCGGGGACGCTGTCCAGCACGGTGGTGAACGCCTCGGCGGTCACCGGCCCTACGTCGGTCCCCAGCGTGACCTCCACCGACGCCTCGGTCACGGACAGCGAGCCGGGCACCTGTGCCGTCACCAGCACCTGGCGGGCGAGTACGTCGGCCTCCTTCGAGAAGGCCTCGGCCAGCGCCTGCGGGGTCGCGGCGATGACCTGGCCGTCACCGGCGCTCGCCACCTGGGTGAGCGCTTCGAACGCCTTGCCCCGCTGGTCGAGCGCGACCACGTCGACCAGGATCTCAGCGTCGCCGATCGCCTCGGTCACGACCTCGAGGTCGGTCTCGCTGGTGTCGGCGCCGTCGGATAGGACGAGCAGTGAGCGCTGGCCCTCGACGCCGGCCATCGTCACGGCGGCGAGGATGCCGTCGTACAGGCGGGTCTCCTTGGCCAGTGTCAAGCCCGCTACGACGGCCGCGGCCGCGGCGCGGTCCCGGGTCGGGTCGAGACTGGGGACCACCTCTGCGGCGAAGCTGACGATCCCGACGTAGACGTCGTCGGGCACGGCGGCCAGGTATGCGAGGGCCGCGGTCTTCGCCGCCTCGAAGCGGGGGCCTCTCATCGAGTTGCTCGTGTCGATGGCGAGTACGGCGGTCCGCCGGACCTGGGAGGTGGTCGCCGCCGGGACGGCCACGGCCGTGGCGTCCTGGCCGTCGATGGTGACCGACACGTCTTCCAGGTCGACCTCGACGTCGGGTGGCACCGAGACCAGGATCTGTAGCCCTTCCGCCGTCGGCTCGACGTGCGCGATCGTGCCGTCGGCGGCGTGCGCGGCGGTGGCGGGGACGAGCGTCAGCACCGCGGCCGCGAGGGCCGTCGAGAGCAGGGTGCGGACACGGGTCATCGCTGGCTACATCCGGTCCGTGTGGAACAGCAGCGGGTCGACGGTGACGTTGGAGTAGGCCATCTTCTCCAGGAACTTGGGGCGCAGGCCGGTCGAGCGCAGCCGGCCGAGCGTGCGGCCCTCGGCGTCGAACCCAGCACTGTTGTCGAAGACGAAGATGTCCTGCAGCGTGATCACGTCGCCCTCCATCCGCTCCACCTCGGTGATGTGGGTGATCCGGCGCGACCCGTCCTTGAACCGGGTCTGGTGCACGATCAGGTCGACCGCCGAGGCGATCTGCTCGCGGATGGCGCGCACGGGCAGGTCCATCCCGGCCATCAGCACCATGGTCTCCATGCGCGAGAGGGTGTCTCGGGGACCGTTGGAGTGCAGGGTGCAGATGGACCCGTCGTGGCCGGTGTTCATGGCCTGGAGCATGTCGAGCGCCGAGGCGTCGCGGACCTCGCCGACGATGATCCGGTCGGGCCGCATGCGCAGGCTGTTCTTGACCAGGTCGCGGATCGTGACCGCGCCCTTGCCCTCGATGTTGGACGGGCGCGACTCGAGGCGCACGACGTGGTCCTGCTTGAGCTGCAGCTCGGCGGCGTCCTCGATGGTGACGATCCGCTCGTCGTCGGGGATGAAGGACGACAGCACGTTGAGGGTGGTCGTCTTGCCGGCGCCGGTGCTGCCCGAGACGAAGATGTTGAGGCGTCCGCGGACGCAGGCCTCGAGGAAGTCGGCGGTCTGCGGCGACAGCGAGCCGAACGTGATCAGGTCGTTGACCGTGAGCGGGTCCGTGGCGAACTTGCGGATCGTGAGCGACGAGCCGTCCACCGCGAGCGGGGGTACGACGGCGTTGACGCGGCTGCCGTCGGGCAGGCGGGCGTCGACCATGGGGCTGGACTCGTCGACGCGGCGACCGATGCGCGACACGATCTTGTCGATGGTGCGGCGCAGGTGCGCCTCGTCGGCGAACGTCGCGTCGGCCGCAACCAGCCGTCCCGACTTCTCGAGATAGATGCTGTCGGCCCCGTTGACCATGACCTCGGACACGTCGGGGTCGCGGAGGTAGGGC
>JBAZRQ010000417.1:0-3307 GCA_041662925.1 Nocardioides sp.
CTGAGCTGATCGCGACGGCGCCTGAGTGACCGACGACGAGAAGGTCTCACTCACTTCGGCGCAGCGTGCCGCAGACGAGGGCCGGCTGGCAGAGTGGGTGGTCGACTTTCTGTCCAGCCCAGGCAGCGGCAACCCCGAGTTGGCCGCCGCGTTGGCGATGAAGGGCACGGTCTACCTGGGCCCGATCCGAATTGCGCTCGATCGACTCACGCCGATGGCCGGTCCCGACGGGGACGAGGTGGTTGTCCCCGTCGCCAAGGAGGATTGGGAGTCCGACATCGAGGGCATGGAGCACAGCATCGAGGAGGGGTGGCACCCGCCGCCGCTGCTCGTGTCACATCACGACGGCGGGTACTTCCTTGAGGACGGGAACCACCGTTGCGAGACGCTGCGCCGGACGGGCGCCCGCTCCGCCTGGACGATCCTCCTCTTCCCAGACGAGGTGGAGCGAGATCGGTTCCTGAAGGAGCACGGAGACATGGTGACCCGGAGCCAGCCAAGGGCGCGCAGTGGACCGACCGAACGGCTCCGTCATCGAGCGGCTCCGGGCCAGTGATGGTCAAGGAGGCCAAGAGCGCGGGCGACCAGTTCGTCACCGCGCGGTCGCTGTGCCGTCGGCCGCCCTCGCCCGTGGGGGCACGGCCGTGATGCGGTGACAGGGAGCAACCGCGACGGCGGCCGGAGCCCGGAAACGCAAGAACCCGAGCCACTCCGTCGAGGAGGACCCGGGTTCATATGCTGCGTGGTACGGCATCAGGGACTCGAACCCCGAACCCGCTGATTAAGAGTCAGCTGCTCTGCCAATTGAGCTAATGCCGCGCGCTGTGAAGCGACCGTAAGACTACCAGCGGGCCGCCTTCGGGAAAAATCGGGATCCGGCTCAGAGTGACTCGAGCACGGCCTGGGCCGCGTTGTGGCCACCGATGCCGGAGACGGCGCCGCCGCGGCGGGCTCCGGAGCCGCAGAGGAGGACCGCCGGTGAGTCGGTCTGCACGCCCCACCGCTGCGCCGCGGTGTCCATCCGGGCCCGGTTGGGGGCCCACGGCCAGTCCAGGTCACCGTGGAAGATGTGCCCGCCCGGCATGGCCAGGTCGGCCTCGACGTCCTGTGGGATCTTGGCCTCGAGGCACGGGTGTCCGGCGCTGTCGCGGGCCAGGCAGGTCTCGAGGGGCTCGAGCAGGTGCTGGTCGATCGACGCGAGGGCCCGCGCGACCGCCAGCGCCTTCGTGCCGACCGGGTCGGCCTCGAAGAGGGTGGCCGGGGTGTGCAGGCCGAAGTAGGTGAGCGTGTGGGTGCCGTCGGGAGCCTCGCCGAGGATCGACGGGTCGGTGAGCGAGTGGCAGTAGACCTCGCCCGGCAGCACCGATGGCACCGCGCCGGCGGCGGCCTCGGCGTACGCCGTCTCGAGCTGGCTGTAGTCCTCGCCGAGGTGCAGCGTGCCGGAGAAGGCGACGGCCGGGTCGACCCCGGAGCGCAGCCGCGGCAGCCGGTCGAGCAGGAAGTTGATCTTGAGCTGGGCTCCGACCGGCTTGGTGGCGGGGTCCTCCGGCTCGCCGAGCAGGATCCGCAGCACCCAGGGCGCGACGTTCGCGAGCACGAACCGCGCGCCGACCGTGTGGTCGCCCGAGCCGTCGTGCCAGCTGACCTCGGCGCCGTCGGCGGACCCGCGGATCGCGCTGACGCCGGCCGAGGTGAGCACGTCCGCTCCCGCCGACGTGGCCGCCCGGGCGAGTGCGTCGGTCACCGCGCCCATGCCGCCGATCGGCACCCGCCACTCGCCGGTCCCGTTGCCGATCAGGTGGTAGAGGAAGCACCGGTTCTGGGCCAGGGACTCCTCGTGCAGCGACGCGAACGTGCCGATCAGGGCGTCGGTGGCGACGACACCGCGCACGGTGTCGTCGGTGAACCGCGCCTCGATCGCCTCACCCAGCGGGCGGTCGACGAAGTCGCGCCAGATGCCCGGGTCGACCTGGTCGCGGATGGTCCGCTCGACCGGCAACGGTGCCAGCAGCGTGGGTGCCACGACGTGGGCCAGATCGGCGATGTCGGCGTAGAACTCCCGCCAGGCGTCGTACTCCGCGCTTCCGCCGGTCAGCTCCTCGAACGAGCGCCGGGTCGCGTCGCCCTCGGGGCGCTCCACCAGCAGCCCGCCGGGCTTCCCGTGGCGCACGAAGGGGGTGTACGACGCGGTGGACCGCGACGCGAGCGCGATGTCGAGCCCGAGGTCGTCCACGAGCTGGGTCGGCAGCAGCGACACCAGGTAGGAGTAGCGCGACAGCCGCGCCTGCCGGCCCGTGAACGCGGTCGCCGAGACCGCGGCGCCACCGGTGTGGTCCAGGCGCTCGAGGACGAGCACGGACAGCCCCGCCCGGGCGAGATACGCCGCCGACACGAGGCCGTTGTGGCCGCCGCCCACGACGACCACGTCGTACTGGTTCTTCGCCGAGCTCATCGACTCAACCTAGAGCACCCCCTGTGACGGACGTGACACCGCCGAACGAGCCGCCGGCGACAAACCGGCATTGTCCGTGGCGCCGGCGCCCGGATGTGTTTGGATCACCTCCCAGGGAGCCGTTCGCTCCGGAGGGGGGCGGGTGCTCCGGAGGAGGGGCGTGGTGACGAGGTCGTGGGTGCCGCTCTCCGTGGTGGCACTGGCCATGGCGGTGACCGGTTTCGTCGCGGTCGCCGTCGCGCCCGACGGCGGCCGGGTGACCGGCATCTGGCCGGTCGGCCTCGCGACCGGCTGCCTGTTCCTGGCCCGGCCCAAGCAGGCGCCGCGGCTGCTGGTGCTCGTCCTCGCCATCGCGCTGCTGACGATCTGGGCCGGCGGCCGTCCCTTCGACGTGGCCCTCGGCTACGCCCTGGGCACGACCGTGGAGACGTACGTCGTGTGGCGCGTGCTCACCGGCGGGCTGGTCGGGTCGCCGAGTCTGCGGACCGACGCGGACCTGCGCCGCTACTTCCTCGGGACGGTCTCCGGCGCCTCGATCGCGGGCGTGGTGGCGATCGTGACGTCCCAGCTCACCGGCTGGGGGAACCCGCCCGTGGTCGGGCTGGGCATCGGCACCGCGCACCTGGCCTCCCAGCTCACGCTCATCCCGTTCTTCTCGCGACTGCCCGACCACGGCTCCGTCTCGGCGCCGCCGGAGCGGATCATGCAGTGGCTGTCGATCGTGGTCGCCACCCCGCTGGTCTTCCTGCCCACCGACTTCCCCTCGCTGGTGTTCCTCGTCATCCCGCTGCTCGCGTGGGGGGCGCTGCGGATCCGCCCGCTCGAGGCGATGGCCCAGATGGTGGCGCTCCTGGG
>JBAZRQ010000418.1:0-3296 GCA_041662925.1 Nocardioides sp.
CTGCGCCATTCCTTCCTTCCGCGGCTCGTTCGTCAGCCGCCGGCCGAGCGACGTGATCGCCGAGGGCCGATGGCTGGCCGAGCAGGGCGTCCGTGAGCTCTTCCTGGTCAGCGAGAACTCCACGTCCTACGGCAAGGACCTCGGCGACCTGCGCCTGCTCGAGACGCTGCTCCCCGAGCTCACCGCCATCGACGGCGTCGACCGGGTGCGGGTGTCCTACCTGCAACCCGCCGAGACACGTCCCGGGTTGATCGAGGCGATCGCCACGACACCGGGCGTCGCCCCCTACTTCGACCTGTCCTTCCAGCACGCGAGCGCGACGGTGCTGCGCCGGATGCGCCGCTTCGGCGACCCCGAGAGCTTCCTGGGGCTCCTCGCGACCATCCGGGCCCTCGCCCCCGAGGCGGGCGTGCGCTCCAACGTCATCGTCGGCTTCCCCGGCGAGACCGAGCAGGACCTCGAGACGCTGTGCGACTTCCTGGTCGCTGCGCGGATGGACGTCACCGGGGTGTTCGGCTACTCCGACGAGGACGGCACCGAGGCGGCGTCGTACGACGGCAAGCTGGACGAGGACGAGGTCCGAGCCCGCCTCGAGCACGTCAGCGGCCTGGTCGAGGAGCTCAACGCGCAACGCGCCGAGGAGCGGCTCGGCGAGGAGGTCCTGGTGCTGGTGGAGTCCCTGGACGACGACGTCGCCGAGGGCAGAGGCGCCCACCAGGGACCTGAGGTCGACGGCACGACCACCGTGACCGACCTGCCCGCCGGCGTCCGCGTGGGCGACCTGGTCCGTGCGCGGGTCGTCGCGACCGAGGGCGTCGACCTCGTCGCCGTACCGGCAGAAGGGGCGGTGGCCGCCCCATGAGCGCCGTCGACCCCCAGATGTCCACCGGCTCCAACTGGAACCTGCCCAACGCGCTGACCACCCTGCGGATCCTGATGGTCCCGTTCTTCGGCTGGGCGCTCCTGGTCGACGGCGGCGACTCTGTTCTCTGGCGCTGCGTGGCCTACGGGATCTTCGCGGCCGCGATGATCACCGACAAGATCGACGGTGACATCGCCCGCGCCCGCAACCTGGTCACCGACTTCGGCAAGATCGCCGACCCGATCGCCGACAAGACGATCACCGGCATGGCCCTGATCGGGCTCTCGATCGTCGGGGACGTGTGGTGGTGGGTCACCATCATCGTGCTCCTGCGCGAGTGGAGCGTGACGCTGCTGCGGCTCTCGGTCCTCAAGGACGTCGTGATCGCCGCCACCCAGAGCGGCAAGGTCAAGACCACGCTCCAGGCCCTCGCCCTGGGCGGGCTCACCCTGCCCGGCCGCCAGCTCGACGGGGCGCTCGACGTGCCCGGCGACATCCTCTTCTACGCCTCCCAGGTCCTCCTGGCCGGGGCCGTGGCGATGACCATGTGGTCGGGCTACGAGTTCTTCCGCGACGTACGGCTTGCCCGAAAGGGCACCCGCGCTGTCTGATCACCCACACGTGATCTTTTCTTCACCCAAAGGCCTCTTCCGCAGGAGTTCTTAGGGCTAGGGTCCATATTCTGAGGTCCTGCCGCCTTCCCCCGGCGCACTCCAGAAACTCATCTCCGAGCGGCTCATCGAGCCGTCTGTCGTGCCCTGTGAAAGGTCGCTCCGATGTCCCTCCAGTCGCTCTTCACCCACGGAGGGGCCGGCCGTCGCTCGGTCGTCTCTGCCGCTCTGCTCGGTCTCGTCGCTGCTCCGCTCGCACTTGGGGTCAGCGCCCCGGCTCAGGCCAACCCGACCGGCACGGCGCTGGTCATCAGCGAGGTCTACGGTGCCGGTGGCAACAGCGGCGCCATGTTCAACGCGGACTACGTCGAGCTCTACAACCCCACCGACGCGCCGGTCACGCTCACCGACGCGTATTGGTTGCAGTACCGGTCCAGTGCAGGCACCGCAAACGCCAACGGCGTCGCGGCCCTCACGGGCAGCGTCCCTGCCAATGGGTACTACCTGGTGGCCACGAGCCCGACCACCGACCCGGACGGTGCGGCGCTGCCATCCGACCCTGACATCACCGTCACCGGCGTCAGTATGGCCGCTGCCAACGGCACCATCTACCTGGCAACGACGGCAACCGCGCTCAACCTGAGCCGCCCGTTCACCGGTAACGCGCAAGTCGTGGACCTGGTTGGCTTCGGCTCCACCAACACCTACGAGGGCGGTTCGCCGACGCCCGCGATCTCCACCACTCTGGCCGCATCACGTAACGACGCCGCCGACGACAGCGACGTCAACGGCACAGACTTCACGGTCGGAACCCCGGCTCCCCGTAACTCCTCGTACGGGACTGTGCCGCTGGTGCTCGAGGCAACCGACCCGGCCGACGTCACTGTCGACGAGGGCGCACCGATGTCGGACATCACGCTCGAGGCTGCGGGTGGCACCGCTCCCTACAGCTGGGCGTTCACCGGCCTGCCGGCTGGCGTAACGGAGACCAGCGACGGCGTGATCGGAGGCACGCCCACCGCGGGCGGTGTCTTCACGGTGACGGCCACCGTGACTGACTCTGCGACTCCCACCGCAGGCACCGACTCGGTCGAGTTCACGATCACGGTCGAGGGCGCGGTTCCGGTCATCTCCATCGCCGAGATCCAGGGCGCCGGCAACACGAGCACCATGCAGGGCACTCGCGTTCGCACGCAGGGCGTCGTGACCGGTTCCTACCCCGGCAGCGCCGGGCTGTCCGGCTTCTTCATGCAGACCGCTGGTGCGGAGGGCGTCGACTACGTCACTCCGAGCGCCTCGGACGGCATCTTCGTCTTCACCGGCACCCGGACCACCCCGGCCGTCGGCGACTCGGTCGCCGTCACCGGCGTCGTGGGCGAGAACTTCGGTCTGCCCCGGCTGGTGACGACCCGCGACTCCCAGATCGTCGACATCCCGGCTCTGGCGCCGGTCGTGCCGAAGGCCCAGCTCCCCGCGGCCGACTGTGCCCAGGGTGCGTGCCTGACGGGTGACGAGCTCGCGGCCGCACGGGAGGACCACGAGAGCGAGTCCTTCCTCCCTACGGCTCCCTACACGGTCACCGACTCCTACGACGGCGGTGCCACCAGCTCCTCCAACTTCGGCGAGTTCACCCTGGCCGCCAACTCGGAGGCCCCGCTCTTCATCCCGGTGGAGCTCGCTCGGCCGGGTAGCCCCGCGGCGACCGACATCACGGACTTCAACGCCGCCCACAAGGTGCTGCTCGACGACGGCTCCAGCGTCAACTACACGAGCAACTCCACCCAGGCGTTCCCGTGGCTGACCCTGTCCAACACCGTGCGCGC
>JBAZRQ010000419.1:0-3285 GCA_041662925.1 Nocardioides sp.
TGCTACCAACGTCCTGGCCGGGTACACCTAGGCTCGCGGCGTGGACGACCCGACCCTGACCGTGCTGCTGCTGCTCGGGCTGGCGGCGCTGACGGCGGGTTTCGTCGACGCGGTCGTCGGCGGCGGCGGGCTGGTCCAGCTGCCGGCGCTGCTGCTCGGCCTGCCGGGCGCCAGCCCGGTACAGATCCTGGCCACCAACAAGCTCGCCTCCTTCTGCGGTACGACGGTCAGCTCGGCGACGTACTACCGGCGGGTCAAGCCCGACCCGCGCACGTTCCTGCCGCTGATGGCGCTGTCGTTCGTGGGCGCCGTCCTGGGCGCGGGCGTCGCGTTCCTGATCCCGCGCTCGGCGTTCGACCCGATCGTGCTGGTGGTGCTCGTCGCGGTCGGCGCCTACGTCGTGCTCCGGCCCGAGATCGGCGACACCACTGCGCTGCGCTTCACCGGGCGCCGCCACACCTCCGCCGCGATGCTCACCGGTCTCGCGGTCGGCTTCTACGACGGCGCCCTGGGGCCGGGCACGGGCAGCTTCTTCGTGTTCATCCTGGTCGGGCTCCTGGGCTACTCGTTCCTCGAGGGCTCGGCCAAGGCCCGCCTGGCCAACTGGGCCACCAACCTGGGCGCGCTGGTCGTCTTCGTCCCCCAGGGCGCGGTGCTCTGGAAGGTCGGGCTGCTCATGGGCGCGGCCAACCTGGTCGGCGGCTACCTCGGTGCCCGTACGGCGGTCTGGCGCGGCGCCGGCTTCGTGCGGGTCTTCTTCATCGTGATCGTCTCCGCGTTCGTGGTGCGCATCGGGGGCGGGGTGGTGGGGCTGTGGTGAGCAGCTACCGCACGATCGCGCGCGACGCCGAGGCCGAGATCGAGGTGAAGCGCTCGCGCTTCCGCTGCACGCTGGTGCGGGTCGAGTCCGAGGACGCCGCGCGCGCGGTGGTGGCCCGGCTGCGCAAGGAACACTGGGACGCCCGCCACCACTGCACGGCCTACGTGCTCGGCCCCGGTGGCCCCGACGGTGTGGTCGAGCGCTCCAGCGACGACGGCGAGCCCGCGGGCACCGCCGGCGCGCCCATGCTCGAGGTGCTGCGCGGGCACGGGGTGTCCGACGTGGTCGCCGTGGTCACGCGCTGGTTCGGCGGGACCCTGCTCGGTGCCGGCGGGCTGGTGCGGGCCTACGGCGACTCGGTGCGCGCCGGTCTCGACGCCGCCGGAACCCTGCGGCGCGACCTGCTCCACGAGCTGGTGGTCGACCTCGCCCACACCGACGCCGGCCGGGTGGAGAGCGAGCTGCGCCAGCGCGGCGTCGCCGTGCTCGACACGACGTACGGTGCCTCCGTCGCGCTGCGGCTCGGCGTCGCCCCGGCCGACGTGCCCCGGCTGCACGCGACCCTCGCCGAGCTCACCGGCGGCACCGCCCTCGCCGTACCCGCCGGCGAGCGCTGGGTGGATAGCATCGGCTCGTGAGCATCCCCGTCGACGTGGCTGACCTGGACCGGACTCTCGCGGACTTCGGCGCGGGCTACCTGCTCACGACCTCGGACGCCCGGGTCAAGGCGGTGAGCATCGCGCCCGAGCTGGCCGACGGCGTCCTGGTCGCGCGCGCCCCGGGCCGGGGGTCGTGCGCCAACGTGGCGGCCAACCCCCAGGTCACGGCGCTGTTCCCGCCCCGGGTGGCACCCGGCTTCACGCTCCTCGTCGACGGCACCGCCGAGGTCGACGGTGACGACGTCCGGCTCACGCCTACCTCCGCCGTCCTGCACAAGTCCGCGGCAGGGGCTGCCGGATGAGCCCGTCCTGGGTCACCGCCTTCCTCGACCTCGCCGACGACGACTTCAAGGCGGGCGTGGTGTTCTGGGCCGAGATCACCGGCTACGGCGTCTCGGCGCCGCGCGGCGAGGGAGGCGAGTTCGCCACGCTGGTCCCGCGCCGCGGGGCCGCCTTCCTGCGGGTGCAGAAGCTCGCCGTCGGACCGTCCCGGATCCACCTCGACCTCCACGTCAGCGACCCGCGGGCCGCGGCCGAGGAGGCGGTCTTCCTCGGTGCGCGCGTCGTCCACCTGTCGAAGCACGGCTACGTGGTGATGGCCTCGCCCGCCGGCTTCACGTTCTGCTTCGTCAGCGCGCCCGCGACCACGCGTCCTGAGGCCGCCACGTGGCCCGGAGGACGCTCGATCGTCGACCAGGTGTGCCTGGACATCCCCCCGAGCGCCTACGAGTCCGAGACCGCCTTCTGGCGTGACCTGACCGGGTGGGAGCTGGCCCGGTCCGCGGTCGCCACCCAGTTCAGCCACCTGCGCCGCCCGCCCGGTCAGCCGTTCCGGCTGCTGCTGCAGCGGCTCGACGACGAGCGGCCGATGGCTGCTCACCTCGACCTGGCGGCCGACGACCGGGACGCGGAGACCGAGCGGCACCTCGCGCTGGGTGCCCGCCTGGTCCGGCGCGAGGAGCACTGGACGGTGCTGACCGACCCCGCGGGCTCGGCGTACTGCATCACCGACCGCGATCCCCGGACCGGGCTGCTCCCGTGAGCACGGACCGCTAGCGTCAAGGTCATGGACCCCGCAGAGCGTGGCTTCCCGCCCACCGACGCCGACGAGCGCACGACGCTGCTGGCGTTCCTCGACTGGCACCGCAACACGCTGCGGATCAAGACCGCCGGCCTGGACGCCGCCCAGCTCGCCACCCCGCACCCGCCGTCGGACCTGACCCTCGGGGGGATGCTCAAGCACCTGGCCTTCGTCGAGAACTGGTGGGTCCGCTCGGTCATGGCCGGCCACAAGGACGAGCCGTGGGCCTCGGCGACTGGGCCGCCGACGGCGACTGGGACTGGCACAGCGCGAAGCGCGACAACCCCGCCCAGCTGCGTGACCTCTTCGACGCCGAGGTCGACAAGTCGGACGCGGTGATCGCCTCGATCCCCAGCCTGGACACGCTCTCGGTGCGCCCGAGCCGGCGTACCGATGGGCACTTCAGCCTGCGCTGGGTGCTCGTCCACCTGATCGAGGAGTACGCGCGCCACAACGGCCACGCCGACCTGATCCGTGAGGCCCTCGACGGCTCCGTCGGCACCTGACTCACACGGGCCGGCTCACACGGGTTGGGCGAACCCCGGCAGGTAGTCGGTGAGGATCTGCCGGAACGGCGCCTCGGCCTCGAGCTGGCTGAGCACGCCGATCCCACCGATCCAGGTGCGGTGGATGAGCATGTACGACGGCGGCAGGTTGAGCTTGATCGCGACCGTGTAGGTGGGCTCACGGGGGTTGTTGATGCGGGAGAACTGCTCGCGCATCCA
>JBAZRQ010000420.1:0-2499 GCA_041662925.1 Nocardioides sp.
GCGTTGCTCGAGCGCGCGCTGGAGCTGCCCCGCAGGAGCACGGCGTTGCCGGACTTGAGGCAGATGCCGGCGGCGTCGGCGGTGACGTTGGGGCGGGCCTCGTAGATCATGCCGACCACGCCGAACGGCACCCGCACCTGGCGCAGCTCCAGGCCGTTGGCCAGCGTGCTGCCGCGCACCACCTCCCCCACCGGGTCGGGGAGGCCGGCGACGTCGCGCAGGCCCTGGGCCATGGCGTCGAGCCGCTCGGGCGTCAGCCGGAGCCGGTCGATGATGTTGGCGGGCGTGCCGTCGGCCTCGGCGCGCGCGACGTCCTCGGCGTTGGCCGTCAGCACCTCGTCATGACGTGCGGCCAGCGCATCGGCCATCGCGTGCAGCGCCCGGTCCTTCTCGGCCCGGGTGGCCAGGGCGAGCGCGTGGCTCGCCGTACGGGCGCGGCGGGCGACCCCGAGCACGTCCTGCTGGATGTCGGCGGTGCTCATGTCACGAGCCTAGGCGAGCGCAGGAGCCGCCCCGCACCTGTCTCGACCAGTCGACCCGTCCGGGACCGCGACGCAACCAAACGCTCCGCCCGCGCGTCCCTCTCCCGGACGAACACCCGACTCTGGAGGAAACCTGTGCTGCTGACCCGTCGTACCCCTCGAGGCCCCCTGGTGGCCCGCCTCGCCAGCCTCGCCGGCCTCGCCCTGATCGTGCCGGTCGTGCCGGCGCTGGCCAGCACGACGGCCGGCGCCGCGGCCCCGACGGGGACGGCGCTGACGCAGCGTGCGGAGGGTGACGCAACGGTGTCGCTGTGGGCCCCGCAGCGCTACGAGGCCTCCGCCTACCGGGGCCGGGCCTGGACCGACCTCGGCCTGCGGCTGGTGGCCCACGGCGCCACGTTCGAGCTGAGCTCGACCCGGGCGAGCTACGACGAGAAGATCACCACCGTCTGGAAGGCCCCCGGCGGCGACGTCGCGCTGCCCCCGGGCTCCATGAGCCGCATGGGCACCCTGCAGCAGTTCCTGAAGCTCACGTTCGTCCCGGTCAAGGGCGGCAAGACCGTGACCCTGGTGCGCGGCGTCTGCTTCGCGGGCTGGGCCGAGCGGGTGGACCCGGCGGCGGCCGCGACCTCGCCGTACGCCCAGTGGTGCAGCTACAACCCGTTCGCGACCGGCGCCCGGCAGGGCATCCAGGCCGGCTGGGCGATGCCGCTGCTCGGCAACAGCGAACGACCGCTGCGCATCGAGCCGGGCCGCTACCGGGTCACCGCGCAGATCGGCGCCCGCTACGCCGCGGCGTTCGGCCTCACCGAGGCCGAGTCCACGCGGACGCTGACGCTCGTGGTGAAGGACGAGGAGCAGGTCGAAGGACCGTCGCCGGTGGGTCGTACGGCGCCGCCGTCACGGGACGCGCAGCCCGCCGCCCACGCGCCCACCGGGCCGGCCGCCGAGGAATTGCCCACGACGATGCCGGACCTGCGCTCCGTGCCCGCGTGGGGCATCCAGATGGCCGAGAACGGCAACTTCCTGCAGTTCTCCGCCACCGTCTGGAACGGCGGCGACAGCCCGCTCGTGGTCGACGGCTTCCGGCGCGAGGACGAGGACGAGATGGACGCCTACCAGTACTTCTTCGACGCCGAGGGCAACCAGACCGGCTACCGGCCGGTGGGCGACTTCCACTGGGACGCCAAGCCCACCCACCAGCACTGGCACTTCCGGGACTTCGCGTCCTACACACTGCTCAAGGCCGACCAGACGGCGATCGTGAAGTCGCGCAAGGAGGCGTTCTGCCTGGCCAACACCGACGCCGTCGACACCACCGTGCCGTCGGCCGTGCTCAACCCGGAGAACACCGATCTCTCCACGTCGTGCGGCGAGTACGGCTCGTTGTCCATCCGCGAGGTGCTCGCCTCGGGCTGGGGTGACACCTACGCGCAGTTCCGCGCCGGTCAGTCCTTCAACCTCAAGGGTCTGCCCAACGGGACCTACTACATCGAGGTCCGCGCCAACCCCCGTGGCCGTCTCGTCGAGGGCTCGACCGACAACAACGTCGCGCTGCGCAAGATCGTCATCGGAGGGAAGCCCGGCGCTCGCACCGTCCAGGTCCCGAAGGTCGGCCTGGTCGTCGAGCCGTCGCAGGGCCGCCCGGGCGGCGGCGAGGGCCGCTGACCCAAGAAGACGCTGACCCGCCCGAAACTTTCGGGCGGGTCAGCAGTGTCTTGCGTGAGTTTCGGGCGGGTCAGCGGTGCTTGCGGAGCTTCAGCCGGGAGTACGAGCGCAGCGAGTACTCCCATTGGAGGGACGAAGTCGCTCCACTAGCCCTTGCGCTTGTTGATCTGCTCGGTCGCGGCCGGCAGCACCGTGTGCAGGTCGCCCACGACGCCGAAGTCGACCAGCTCGAAGATCGGGGCCTCTTCGTCCTTGTTGACGGCCACGATCGTCTTGGAGGTCTGCATGCCGGCGCGGTGCTGGATCGCACCGGAGACACCGTTGGCGACGTAGAGCTGCGGGGCGACCG
>JBAZRQ010000420.1:2509-3273 GCA_041662925.1 Nocardioides sp.
GGAAGGTGTGAGGTATCCAGCCCGAGTCGACGGCGGCACGCGAGGCGCCGACCGCCGCGCCGAGGGCGTCGGCAAGGCCCTCGATCGGCTCGAAGTTGCCACCGGTGCCGCGTCCGCCGGCGACCACGATCGCGGCCTCGGTCAGCTCGGGGCGACCGCTCGACTGGCGCGGCTGCGAGGCCACGATCTTGGCGGTCTTGGCAGCGTCGGAGATGGTCGCCGCGAACTCCTCGACGGAGCCCGCACCGTCACCCTCCTCGGGTGCCGCCGCGTTGGGCTTGACCGTGATGATCGGCGTCCCCTTGGTGACCTTCGCCTGCACGGAGAAGTTGCCCGCGAACACCGACTGGGTCGTGACCGGTCCGCCATCGGCCGACTGCACGTCCACGGCGTCGGTGATCAGGCCGGACTGCAGCTTGATCGCCAGGCGACCGGCGATCTCCTTGCCCTCGAAGGAGGAGGTGATCAGGATCGCGGCCGGAGAGGTCTTCTCGGCCAGCTGCTGGAGCACCTCGGCCTTGGGAGCCACGAGGTAGCCCTTGATCTCGGTGTCGTCGACCGTGTAGACCTTCTCGGCGCCGAACTTCTTGACCGCGTCGACCGCGCCGGAGGCCTGGTCGGCCCCGCCGATGAAGACCGCGGAGGGCTCGCCGAGACGCTTGGCGATCGCGAGGAGCTCGTAGGTCGGCTTGCGGACCGCGCCGTCGACGTGGTCGATCAGAACCAGAACTTCAGACATCTCTCTCGCTCCTCAGATGAACTTC
>JBAZRQ010000421.1:0-3270 GCA_041662925.1 Nocardioides sp.
CTTCTGCTCGGTGGTCTGGTAGTTCCAGTCCCACTTGGTCTTGAAGAGGGTCGGGAACGCCGCCGGGATCATCACCTCGTCGGCGTCGGCCTCGCCCCCGGCCTCGAGCAGCAGCACCGTGGTCCCCGGGTCCTCCGAGAGCCGTGCCGCCAGCACCGAGCCAGCACTGCCGGCTCCCACGATCACATAGTCGTACCTGTCCTCAGCCATCTGCGAAACGTACTCCGCCGTCGATGAGACAACCACCACCCCAGTATCCCCCCTGGGGGTTATCATGTGCGGCAGTGGCCTGTGAAGAAGGCCAACGGCCCGAACCATTCGTGACCAATGCCTCTGCCCGTGGCGATCGCTCCGGGCGGACGATGACAGGACCCCCTCCGGACCTAGGAGCCCCCATGACCCGCGTAGTCGTCCTCGGAGCCGGAGTGTCCGGCCACACAGCAGCCCTGCACCTGCGGCGGATGCTCGGCAAGGAGCACGAGGTCCTTGTCGTCTCCCCCAACTCGCAGTGGAACTGGATCCCGTCCAACATCTGGGTGGGCGTCGGGCGGATGGGCGTCAAGGACGTCACCTTCCCCCTGGCACCGGTCTACCGTCGCAAGGGGATCACCTACGTCCAGGCCAAGGCCGTGGCGATCCGGCCCGAGGGCACGGCCGAGGACCCGCACCCGTCGGTGGACGTCGTGCACACCTCCCCGGAGTCCGCCGGCAAGACCGAGCGACTCACCTACGACTACCTGGTCAACGCCACCGGCCCCAAGCTCAGCTTCGAGGCGACGCCCGGCCTCGGCCCGACCGGCCACTCGCTCTCGGTGTGCACCGCGGGTCACGCGGTCGAGGCGTCCGAGGCGCTGCAGCAGGCGATCGCGAAGATGCGCGCCGGGGAGCGTCAGCGCCTCGTCGTCGGGATGGGTCACGGCACCTGCACCTGCGAGGGCGCCGCCTTCGAGTACGTCTTCAACGTCGAGCACGAGCTGCGCGCGGCCGGCGTACGCGACCTGGCCGACCTCGTCTACCTCACCAACGAGTACGAGCTCGGAGACTTCGGCGTCGGGGGCATGGTCTTCCAGCAGCGCGGCTTCCAGACCTCGAGCCAGACCTGGACCGAGTCGCTGTTCCGCGAGCGCGGGGTCCGCGCGATCCTGCGCGCGCACGTCGAGCGGGTCGAGCCGGGCAAGCTCTTCTACGAGACGCTCGACGGCGCCCACGAGAGCCTGGAGTTCGACTTCGCCATGCTGCTGCCCCCCTTCAAGGGCGCCGACATGCAGGCCTACGACCGGGCGGGCGGCGACATCACCTCCCAGCTCTTCGCCCCGAGCGGCTTCCTCAAGGTCGACGCCGACTACACGCCCAAGGCGTACGACGAGTGGCGCGCCTCGGACTGGCCCTCGACCTACCAGTCGCCGGCCTACCCCCACATCTTCGGCGTGGGCATCGCCTTCGCACCCCCGCACCAGATCTCGGTGCCCCGCAAGAGTCCTTCCGGCACCGTCATCACGCCCTCGCCGCCGCGGACCGGCATGCCGTCGGGTGTCATGGGCCGCGAGGTCGCCCGCAGCATCACCGACATGATCCGCAGCGGCTCCGTGCAGCCCACGCACCACGCCTCGATGGCCGACATGGGCGCCGCCTGCGTCGCCTCGGCCGGCACCGGGCTACGCCATGGCTCGGCGGCCGCGATGACGATGTACCCGATCGTCCCCGACCACCAGCGCTTCCCCCAGAGCGGGCGCAGCCTGAAGGACACGTACGGCGAGATCGGGCTGGCCGGTCACTGGGTCAAGCACCTCTTGCACTACCTGTTCATCTACAAGGCCAAGGCCAAGCCCGGCTGGTACCTGATCCCGGAATGAAGGAGCACCCATGAGCACGGTCGAGGAGCGCATCGCCAACGCCCCGCTGCCCACGGCCAGGACGCTGCGACAGCGCCGCAGCATCCCGGTGCAGCTGGTCCGGTTCGCGAGCATCAACCTCCGGATGATGCGGATGATCCGCCGCGGCCACTCCGCCGCGCCTCACTGATCCCTCGCGGGGCCGGAGCCCTACCCTGGGAGCCGGCCCTCGCCGAGGGCTGGAACCAGGTAGCTGAGTCTTCACCACACCTTGAGGCGATGTATGGCGCTCGCAGCAGTCCAGCTGTTGCCCTGGCGCGGCCGGCACCTTGCCGTCCGGCGCGCAGGCACCGGCCCGTCGATCGTCCTGATCCATGGCATGGCCGGCTCGCTCACCACGTGGGATCCGGTGTTCGCCGACCTGGCGCGGAGCTGCGACGTGATCGCCGTCGACCTGCCGGGCCATGGGTCGTCGTCCCGGTCTGTGGACGACTACTCACTCGGGTCGCTGGCCGCGTCCGTCCGCGACGTCCTCGACGCGCTGGAGGTCAAGACGGCCACCATCGTGGGCCACTCCCTCGGTGGCGGCATCGCCATGCAGTTCATGTACCAGTTCCCCGAACGCTGCGAGCGACTGGTCCTGGTGAGCAGCGGCGGACTCGGGCGTGAGGTCACGCCCATGCTGCGGGCGCTCACGGTGCCCGGCGCCGGTCTGGCGCTCGCCGTGGGCGCTCGGCTTCAACACCAGCGACACGTGGTCGCCGCCGGCAGGCTGGCTCGCCCGCTGGCCCGACGGGTCTGGAACGACCTGCCCTACATGCTCCGGCAGATGGCGACCCTCGACGACCCCGAGACCCGCAGATCCTTCCTGGCGACGATCAACGCGGTCATCGACGTCGGTGGTCAAGGGATCAACGCCAGCGACCGGCTCCACCTCGCGGCCGGGCTGCCCACGCTGATCGTGTGGGGCGAGAAGGACCGGATGATCCCCAGCGGACACGGCTACGCCGCCGCCGAGCTGATCCCCGGCTCCCGTTTCGAGCTCGTCCCCGGCGCCGGCCACTACCCCCACGAGGACAGCCCCGACCTCTTCGCCAGCATCGTCACCGACTTCGTCGCCACCACAGAGCCGCGGCCGTAGCCGGCGACCGACCTACTTGTCGATCCGCTCCCAGCCGCGGCGCGAGCTGTGGCTGCCGAGCTGCACGTCGTCGCGGCTGCGGTAGACGATGTAGGGCCGGGTGACGTAGCCCAGCGGCGCGCTGAAGACGTGGACCAGGCGGGTGAACGGCCACAGCGCGAAGAGCCCGAAGGCCACCAGGGCGTGCAGCTGGAAGCCGATCGGGGCCTCCCCCATCAGCTCGGCCTCCGGCTGGAAGGCGAGGAACGAGCGATACCAGACCGAGACGCCCTCGCGGTAGTCGTAATGACCGCCCAC
>JBAZRQ010000422.1:0-3270 GCA_041662925.1 Nocardioides sp.
CCAAGTACCTGCAGGGCGGAGACGTCGTCGAGCTGGCCGTCGCCACCGACGACGGCGCGATCGACCTCGGCCGCCAGCGCATGCTCGTCCGGGTCGAACGATGACGACCGTCGCCGCACTGCACCCGGTCGTCATCGTCGGCGCCGGCCCCGCGGGTGTCATCGCGGCGACCCTGCTCGGCCAGTACGGCGTGGGCTGCCTTGTCCTGGACCGCTGGGACGGCGTCTACCCGCAGCCGCGGGCGGTCCATCTCGATGACGAGATCAACCGCGTCCTGGACCGGATCGGCCTCGCTGCGAAGTTCGCGGCGGTCTCCCGGCCGGCCGCCGGCCTGCGCCTGGTCGACCGCAACCACCGGGTCCTCGGGGAGTTCGACCGGGCCGGTGAGATGGGTCGGCACGGACACCCGCGGGCGAACATGTTCGACCAGCCCGAGCTCGAGCAGCTGCTGCGGACCAATCTGAAGGACCAGGCGACGGTGCGTCTTCGGAGCGACGCGGAGGTCACAGACGTCTCCCAGGACGGCGAGGGACCGGTGCGGGTCGACTTCACCGACCGGCTCACCGGCGAGCACGGCTCGGTGCTGGCCCGTTACGTCCTGGCCTGCGACGGCGCGAACAGCGTCGTGCGGTCCGCGATCGGTACGACGATGGAGGACCTCGGGTTCGAGCAGCGCTGGCTGGTGGTCGATGTCGCCACCGGCGTCGACCTGGGCCAGTGGGACGGGGTGCACCAGGTCTGCGACCCGGGGCGCGCGGCGACGTACATGCGGATCGGGGAGACCCGATACCGGTGGGAGTTCCGGCTCCTGCCCGGCGAGGCGGCGGCGGACTTCGACACCATCGAGGCCTTGCGGCCGCTGATGCTGCCGTGGGTCGGGGGAGTGCCGGACGAGGAGCTCGTGCTCGTGCGCGTCGCTGAGTACACGTTCCGTGCCCAGATCGCCGACCGCTGGCGTGACCGCCACGTCTTCCTGCTCGGTGACGCCGCCCACCTCACGCCCCCCTTCATCGGGCAAGGGCTGTGCGCCGGTGTCCGCGACGCGATGAACCTGAGCTGGAAGCTCGCCGGCGTGCTGCAGGGCGACCTGGCCGAGTCGGTCCTCGACACCTACGAGGCGGAGCGCAAGCCGCACGCGCGGGCGCTGATCAAGCTGGCCAAGCTCATCGGCGCGGCGATGACCCAGGGCGGGCGCGCAGGCAACGTGCTCCGCCGGGTCGTCGTGCCCCGGATGCACTGGTTCCCTGGCCTGCGCGAGCGCTTCCTGGACAGCGAGACCCCACGCCTGTCCCGGAGCGCGCTCGTCGTGGGATCGCACCGGTCCCTGGCCGGGCGGCTCTGCCCCAATGCCTTGCTGGGCGACGGGCGGCGGTTCGACGAGGTGGCGTGCGGGGGGTTCGTGCTGGTCAGCGCCGTTGCCCCGTCCGCCAGGCAGCGCCGACAGCTCACCGAGCGGGGAGTGCGCCTGGTTGAGGCGGGGCCGGGGTCGCCACTGCGCGCTTGGCTGTCCGCGGCGCACGCGACCGCGGCCCTGGTCCGGCCGGACCACACCGTGGCGCGTTCGGGCCGCGATCTCGTGGCGCTCTGCGACGCAGTGCCGAGGTTCTCACCTGCCGGGGCCGACCTCGACAACGTGGACTGCTCGCCGGTGCGTCACATCGGCTTGTCGTAGCGCAGCGACCACCAGAAGCGGCCACGGTCGGCGCGACGCTTCCACCCCAGGCTCAGGAGCTCGACGTCCAGCTCCTTGAGCCGCTGACGTGCCAGCTCGGTCCACTCGTTGGGCTCGGCCTGGAGGTCGAGGTCCTCGGTCGGGAGGACCGGGAACCGCTCGCTCACGGCGGCGTGCTCGGAGGCGTCGTGCTCCGGGTCGTTCGGAGCGGCCACGAACCGGAACAGCGGACCGCCTCCCGCGCCGATCACCGCACCGACGAGCGCGCCGACCCGGGAGTGCCTCCCCAGCTCTTCGAGGTGGATCTGCACCAGAATGTCGGAAGTCTCCGTCATTGCTCCCACTCCCTTCTTCGAGGGAATCAGGCTCCAAATCCAACGCCTTCCGGGCACGCAGCCGAGGCAAGAGGCTTTGGTCCCTGGCGATGCCCCACCCGACGCCGCACAGTGGTGCCATGGCCGAGGAGTGGCTGACCGGGCCGGTGGTGGTCACCGGCGCCTCCGGGCAGGTGGGCACCGCCCTGCGGGAGCGGCTCGCGGACCTCCCCAACGAGGTGCGTCCGATGGGTCGCGGGGACGACCTCGCGGCCGCCGCACGGGACGCGGACGCCGTGGTCCACCTGGCGGGGACGCTGCGCCCGAGTCGGCCGGACACCTACGCCGGCGCCAACCTCGAGACCGCCGAGGCTGTCGCGGCCGCACTGGCCGGCTCCTCGGTACGCCGCGTCGTCGACCTGTCCTACCTGGACGCTGACGCGGACTCGGACAACCCCTACCTGCGCTACAAGGCCGAGGCCGAGCAGTGGCTGCACGCGACCGGCGTGCCGACCGTCGTACTCCGTGCCGCTCACATCTACGGCGACCCGGGCCGCCCCGGCCCCACGGTCGAGGCGATGCTCTCGCGGGGCGGGCGGCCGGTCTCGGTGCTGGGCTCGGGGAGCCAGCGGTGGTCGTGGGTCGCCAACCGTGACGTGGTGGAGGCCCTGACCCGCGCGGCGCTGGACCCGGCGACGCCGGTGGGCACCTACGACCTGGCGGGGCCGCGGGCGTTGACGGTCGACGAGTTCGTGCGGCACGTCAACGGCCCCGATGTGCGGATCCGGCACCTGAGCCCCGGGATGGCCCGGCTGCTGACGCGGCTGATGCCGTCGCTCCCGGCGCCGCTCGTGGACGTGCTGCTGCGCGACTGTGTGCCGACCGGCGACCCGGCGGAAACCGCCGCCCGCTTCGGGTTCCGCCTCCACGACCTTGCCCAAGTATGGAAATAACCCCCCGGGGGGTTATGCTCTGCGTCGGTGGTGTCACCTCTGGACGCCCGAAGCCCTGGAGTCTTTTGATGAACCTCGACCGCGCAGTGCTGGCCATGGCCGGCAGTTTCATCCTGATCAGCGTCCTGCTGGTCGCCCTCGTCTCGACCTGGTGGCTGCTGCTGACGGCGTTCGTTGGCCTCAACCTGCTGCAGTCGAGCATCACCGGCTTCTGCCCCGCAGCTGTCATCTTCCGACGCTTCGGGCTGACCAGCGGCTGCGCGTTCGGCTGATCGTGATCATTTCGTGACGAATCCCCTGTGGATACAGGGCATTCCGGCCATCGGACTGT
>JBAZRQ010000423.1:0-3251 GCA_041662925.1 Nocardioides sp.
GGATCGACTCCTTGTCGGACTCGTTGATGGCCTCCGCCTGCTGCGCGAGCAGCACCTGGATCGGTCCGAAGAACCCGGCCCAGACCCCGATGCTGGCCAGCGAGAT
The DNA here is from genome assembly GCA_041662925.1 of Nocardioides sp. GTDB lineage: Bacteria > Actinomycetota > Actinomycetes > Propionibacteriales > Nocardioidaceae > Nocardioides. The sequence goes on from JBAZRQ010000423.1 coordinate 107, forward strand.
CCAGACGACCCAGAGCCGGGGGACCGCGACGGTCGGCTCCGCGAGAGCGGACCGTGGCGGCGTCGTCATCGGGGTGGACATCGCGAGCATCGTAGGAGCCCGGGCACCCTGTCGGGCCGGAACCCGCGAGTTGCCCCGGCCCTCCTGGGAACCTACGCAGCGATCAGCGCTTCGTCAGCGACGACCGTCCCGCCTCCAGCCGCGCCACCGGCACCCGGAACGGGGAGCAGGAGACGTAGTCGAGGCCGAGCTCGTCGAAGAAGTGGATCGACGCCGGGTCACCGCCGTGCTCGCCGCACACCCCGAGGTGGATGTCCGGTCGGGCCTCGCGGCCCAGCCTGACCGCCGTACGCATCAGGCTGCCGACGCCCTCGACGTCGATCGACTCGAACGGCGAGGTCGGGAAGATCCGCTGCTCCAGGTAGATCGGGAAGAACGCCGCCTCGACGTCGTCGCGCGAGAAGCCCCACGTCATCTGGGTCAGGTCGTTGGTGCCGAAGGAGAAGAACTCCGCCGATGCCGCGATCCGGTCTGCGGTCACCGCGGCGCGGGGGAGCTCGATCATCGTGCCGATCTTGTGAGGTACGACGACCCCGCGCTCCTTCTGCACGTCGGCGGCGACCTCGGTCAGCATCGCCCGCACCAGGCTGAGCTCGTTCTCGCTGCCGACGAGCGGCACCATGATCTCGGGGCACGGGTTGCCGCCCTCCTCGATCAGGTCGGCCGCCGCCTCGATGATCGCCCGGGCCTGCATCCGGAACAGGCCGGGGATCGCGATCCCGAGCCGGACGCCGCGCAGGCCGAGCATGGGGTTCTGCTCGTGCAGCCGGCGCACGGCCTCGAGCAGCCGGTGGTGGCGCTCGATCTCCGGACCCCGCTCGTCCTCGAGCGCGACCTCGACGGAGAGGTCGGTGTAGTCGGGCAGGAACTCGTGCAGCGGCGGGTCGATCAGCCGGATCGTGACCGGCAGCCCGTCCATGGAGCGCAGGATCTCCACGAAGTCCTGGCGCTGGAGCGGGAAGAGCCCCGCCAGGGCCTCCTCCTGGGCGTGCTCGTCGTCGGCGAGGATGAGGTTCTCGACCATCTGCCGCCGCTCGCCGAGGAACATGTGCTCGGTGCGGCACAGGCCGATGCCCTGGGCGCCGAAGCGCCGGGCCCGGGCGGCGTCGTCGGGGGTGTCCGCGTTGGCGCGCACCGCCAGGCGTCGTACGGCGTCGGCGTGCTCGAGCAGCCGCGCCACGGCGGGCACCAGGTCGTCGTCGGTCTGCTCGCCCTCGAGGTAGCGCACGAGCTGCGAGTCCGCCACCGGGACCGAGCCGAGGAACACCTCGCCCGAGGTGCCGTCGAGGGAGATCACGTCCCCCTCAGCGACGGTGACGCCGTCGCGCACCCGCATGGTCCGGGCCGCGGTGTCGACCAGGATCGCCTCCGCGCCGCACACGCAGGTGCGGCCCATGCCGCGCGCGACCACGGCCGCGTGCGACGTCTTGCCGCCGCGGCTGGTGAGGATGCCCGTCGCGGCGACCATGCCGCGCAGGTCGTCGGGGGTGGTCTCCTTGCGCACCAGGATCACGGCGTCGCCGCGTTCGGCCCACTCCACCGCGGTGGCGGAGTCGAAGACCACGCGACCCACGGCGGCACCGGGCGAGGCGTTCATGCCGGTGGCGATCAGCTCACGCTCGGCACTGGGGTCGAAGCTGGGGAACAGCAGCTGCGCCAGCTGGGCTCCGTTGACGCGCCCCAATGCCTCGTCGGCGTCGATGAGGCCCTCGTCGAGCATGCTGGTGGCGATCCGGAAGGCGGCCTCGGGGGTGCGCTTGCCGACGCGGGTCTGGAGCATCCAGAGCTTGCCGCGCTCGATCGTGAACTCGATGTCGCACAGGTCGCGGTAGTGGTGCTCCAGCGTCTGCATGTTGCCGATCAGCTCGTCGTACGACGTGCGGTCCAGGTCGGCCAGGTCGGCCAGCGAGATCGTGTTGCGGATGCCGGAGACGACGTCCTCTCCCTGGGCGTTCTGCAGGTAGTCGCCGTAGACGCCCTGGCGGCCCGTCCCGGGGTCGCGGGTGAAGCAGACGCCGGAGCCCGACGTCATGCCCTGGTTGCCGAAGACCATGACCTGGACGTTGACCGCCGTACCGAGGTCCTCGGGGATCCCCTCCTGGCGGCGGTAGACCGACGCCCGGTCGGTGTTCCACGACTGGAACACCGCGAGCACGGAGAGGCGCAGCTGCTCGGCCGGGTCCTGTGGGAAGTCGCGGCCGGTGTGCTCGCGGATCAGGCCCTGGAACGTCGTGACCAGCTCGCGCAGGTCGTCGGGGACCAGGCCGAGGTCGTCGGTCGTCCCGCGGCGGTGCTTCAGGGCGTCGAGGGCCTCGGCGAACAGCGAGCCCTCCATCCCGAGGACCGTCGAGCCGAACATCTGCAGCAGCCGGCGGTAGGAGTCGTAGGCGAAGCGCTCGTCGCCGCTCTGGTGGACCAGGCCGAGCACCGAGGTGTCGTTGAGCCCGATGTTGAGGACCGTCTCCATCATGCCGGGCATCGAGAACTTGGCGCCGGAGCGCACCGACACCAGCAGCGGGTCCTTCGCGTCGCCGAGGCTGCGCCCCATGGTCCGCTCCAGGTCGGCCAGGTGGGCGTCGACCTCCGCGGCCAGGCCGGCCGGCTCGTCACCCTCCGCCAGGTAGGCCCGACACGCCTCCGTGGTGATCGTGAAGCCAGGAGGGACCGGGAGGCCCAGGTTGGTCATCTCGGCGAGGTTGGCGCCCTTTCCACCGAGCAGGTCCTTGAGGTCCTTGTTGCCCTTGGCGAACGCGTAGACATACGTGGTCACAGTGCTTTCCCTGCTCTCGCTCTCGGTGTGCGGCCGCCCCTGGACGGTCGTCATGACATGGCTTTGGGTTGCGTGACGATCGCGACCGAGCACTTCGCGTGCTCGACCACCTCGGGTGCCACCGAGCCGTACACGAACTCGTTGATCAGCGGTTTGGGCTGGTGGCCGAGCACGATCAGGTCGGCGTGCTCGGAGGCTCGGATCAGCCGAGCGTCGACGAACCCCCGGGTCAGCTGGAGGTGCACCGGGACGTCGGGGTACTGCTCCTCGAGATGGCGTACGGCGTCGCGCAACCGGGCACGTTCGTCGTCGAGG
>JBAZRQ010000424.1:0-3250 GCA_041662925.1 Nocardioides sp.
CCCGAACTCCTCGACGGTCGTGCGCAGCGCGTCCTGGTCGACCGAGGAGACGGTGTTGGACAGGTTGGTCAGCAGCGTCTCGGTGGCGATCGGCGTGCGGGTGTCCTCCTCGTCGATCTCGGAGTCGTTGCTGAGGTAGGGGCCACCGTCGACCTTCGGCTGCAGCTCGACGTACTGCTCGCCGACCGCGGAGCGGTTGCCGACCACGGCCAGGGTCTCGGTCGGGATCTCGTCGTAGCCGTTCTCGATGTCGAGGTAGACGTCGACCCCGGAGTCGGTGAGCACCAGCTTGTCGACGCGGCCGACCTGGACGCCGCGGTAGGAGACCTCGCCGCCCGCGAAGATGCCGCCGGACTCGGGGAAGTGCGCGACCACGGTGTAGGCGTCGTCGTAGAAGAGCCGGTTGAGCTTGGCGTAGCGCGCGCCCACGTAGGACACCCCGAGCAGGGTGATGAGCACGAAGATCATCAGCTGGAACCTGGTACGGCGGGTGATCATCGGATCACCATCCCGGGAACGAGCAGGGAGACCAGGGCGGGGTCGTAGTTCGCCATCAGCTGTCCCATCGTGGGGCCCTGGTCCGGCCGTGCCTCACCGAAGCCGGTCCGGTTGAGTGCGCCGCCCAGGCCGCCCGGGAGCGGGAGGCCGGGCAGTCCGGGAAGGTCGGGCGGGTCGGGCAGCCCGGGACCGCCGGGGGTACCCCCACCGCCGCCGGGGCACAGGCCTCCGAGAGGCCCACTCACTGCGTCGCAGATCGCGCCGACGATGTTCGCCGGGAGGTCGCCACACGTCTCGATCGAGGGGTCGTTCAGGCACTCGGCCAGGGCTTGGGCGGCGCCCATGCACAGGTTGGGCAGGTCGACGATCTCGTCGATGGGCAGGTCGTCGGGAATCTCGTTCAGCGGGGTGCACGGGATCCCGGGCACGGTCGGCTGGCTGCCGGTCAGGTCGATGTCGAGGGTCACCGACAGGTTGGTGTAGTCACCCATGTGGAGGTTGCGCGCGACCTGCGGGTCGCGACCGACCACCTCGTCGACGAACGGGTAGGTCAAGAACACGTGGAAGGCCTTGACGAAGCTGTCGCCGGAGTTGGCCAGCTCGGTGAGCACCGGCTCCAGGAGCCGGATCGAGGCGATCGTGGAGTCCTTGGAGTCCTTGATCACCCGGACACCGACGTCGCCGAGACGGTTGAGCGCCTGCAGCATCTTGACCAGGTCGCCGCGCTGCGCGTCCAACGAGGTGAGCGCGCTCGGCAGCTCCTCGAGGGCCGCGTCGATCGTGCCCTGCTGCTCGCGCACGGAGAGCGCGAGCCGGTTGAGGGACTCGATCGCGTTGACGATGTTGGCCTTGTTGTCGTCGAGCTGGCCCATCAGGGAGTCGATCTGCGTGAGCACCGACTTGGCGCTGTCCTCGCGCCCCTCGAGGGCGAGGTTGAGCTCGCTGGTGATCGTCTTGAGCTGGGCCACGCCGCCGCCGTTGAGCAGCAGGCTGAGGGCGCCCAGGACCTCTTCGACCTCGGGGTTGCGTCCGGTCCGCTCCAGCGGGATCTCGTCGCCACTGTCGAGCTCACCGTCGCCGCCGTCCTCGGGCGCCGAGAGCGAGACGAACTTCTCGCCGAGCAGGCTGGTCTGGCGGATCTCCGCGATCGTGTCCTCGGGCAGCTCGGTGCCGCCGCGGATCTCCATGCTCACGCGGGCGAACTGTCCGTCGAGCTGGATGTCGGTCACCTCGCCGACGCTGACGTCGTTGACCTTGACCGTCGACTTCGGGACGAGGTCGAGCACGTCGACGAAGACGGCTTCCACGGTGATCGCGTTGTCGCCGACGTCCGTGCCGCCGGGCAGCGGGAGGCTGTAGACGTCGAAGTCACAGCCGCTCAGCAGGACCGAGCCGAACAGGAGCGCGACGAGCACGCGCAGCCGGGCCTTCATCGGGTCACCTCCACGAGCCCACCGAGGGTGAGGTCGTACTTCGCGCCGTACGACGTTCCGGTGCCGGCGCCGAACGGGCCGGTGCGCGGCAGCGGCAGGGTCTCGATCAGGTCGCACATGGCCCCCGAGGGGTCGGCGTTGTTGACGAAGCCGCACAGCAGGGTCGCCGGGTCGGACTCGATCTGATGGATCAGCTCGCCGATGTTGGCGTTGGTGTCGAGCGTGCCGGCGTCGGGGTTGTAGGTCAGCGCGAGGTTGTCCAGGGCCAGCGGGGCGACCCGCAGGGTCTCGTCGAGCGCGGCGCGCTGCTTGACCAGCACCTTGGCGACCCGGTTGAGGCCCTTGATGTTGCGGCCGAGCACGGTGCGGTTCTCCTCGACGAAGGACCCCACCTCACCGAGGGCCACCGACAGGTTCCGCAACGAGGCGGCGAGCTCCTGGCGCTCCCCCGACAGCATCGTCGAGACCGAGCTCAGGGACCGGTTGAAGTCACGGACCGTCGCGTCGTTCTCGGCGAGGGTGAAGATGAACTCCTCGAGCTGGGCGACGGAGCCGAACAGCTCCTCCTTGTTGTTGTCGAGGGTCTCGGTGAACGTGCTGAAGTCCTTGATCGTCTGGTGGAACTGGGCGCCCTGGCCACCGAAGTTCTTGGCGGTCGTCTCCAGCAGGTCGGTGAGGGCGCCCTCGGCGTTGGCTCCGTTGGGCCCGAGCGCCACGTTGAGCTTGTCGAGGCTGGAGTAGATCTGGTCGAGCTCGAGCGGGACAGCCGTGCGGCTCACGTCGAGGACGCTGTCGTCCGCGAGCGCCTCGCCCCCGGTGTAGGCAGGGGTCAGCTGGATGTAGCGGTCCCCGACGATCGAGGGCGCGATGATCACGGCCTCGGCGTCGGCCGGGATGTCGATGTCGGCGTCGTAGCTGATGGTCACCACCACGTCGGTGCCGGACGGCGTCACGGTCTCGACGTTGCCGACCGGCACGCCGAGCACACGCACGTCGCTGCCCTCGTAGATCGAGATGGTGCGGGGGAAGTGCGCGGTGAGCGTCTTCTTCTCCTCACCCCCGAACAGGGTGAGGACCGCAGCGACGACCAGCGCCACGATCACCAGTGGCGCGATGAACTTCTTCGCGGTGTTCACAGCTCAGGTGTCCCAGCAGGAGGCATGTTCTGGATGTAGGTGTCGAACCACGGCCCATTGCCGAGCGTGTTGGCGAAGACCCGGTAGAAGGGCGCCATCAGCCGCAGGCTGTTGTCGATGTTGTCCTCGTTCTTGTTCAGGACCTCCAGGACCTCCTCCAGCTTGAGCAGGGCGGGCTTGAGG
>JBAZRQ010000425.1:0-3249 GCA_041662925.1 Nocardioides sp.
GCCAAGCTGGTCCGCCGCGGTTGGCGCAGGCTTCGCAACAGGCGGGACCGCACACCGGTGGCTGCCCCCGGCTCGGCCGCCTAGCTCCGCATGGTGGACCTCACCGACGAGATCGTCCGCGCGTCCGTGGCCGAGCGGCTCGCCGCGCTGTACGCCGGCCGGCCCGTCGTGGTGGGCCCCACCATCCTCGCCGGGGCCACCGGCACCGTCTCCTGGCTGCGCGAGCTCGGCTGCCCGGTGCTGGTCGTCTCCACCGGCCACGGCGCCGGTCCGGTCCCCGGGCCGAGCGAGGCCGAGGTCGTCGAGATCGTGGCGCCCGAGGCCGACTCGATCACCGACGAGCTGCGGCTGATGGACCGGATGGCGCGCGAGCTGCCGCCCGGCGCCGCCGCGGCCGTCGAGCGCTTCGACCCCGAGCGCGCGGGGGTGTGGTTCACCCACCCGTTCGTCACCACCGACGAGCCGATCGCGGGTCGGCCCGTCACCTTCGGCCGCCCGGCGGCGTTCCTCGCCCTCGAGGACAAGATGACCGCCGACGCCGTCTGGGAGGCCGCGGGCGTGCCCGGTGCGCCCTACCGGATCGTGGCCAACGAGCCCGACGCCCTCGCGGCCGCGACCGAGGAGCTGGCCGGGCCGCTCGGCGCAGTGTGGTCCGGTGACACCCGCGACGGGTTCAACGGTGCGGGCAACTACGTGCGCTGGGTGGTCGACGAGCGCGACCGGGCCGACGCCTTCCACTTCTTCGCGCCGCGCTGCGACCGGGTCCGCGTGATGCCGTTCCTCGACGGTGTGCCGTGCTCGATCCACGGCATCGTCCTGCCCGACGGCACCGCAGCCTTCCGGCCGGTCGAGATCGCGACCCTGCGCGACGTCGGCGCCCGGCGTTTCGTCTATGGCGGCGTCGGCACCACGTGGGACCCGCCCGACGCCGACCGCGACGCCATGCGTGACGCCGTACGACGGGTGGGCGCGCACCTCGCGTCGGCCCACGGCTACCGCGGCGCGTTCGGGATCGACGGGGTGCTGACCGCCGACGGCTTCCTGCCCACCGAGCTCAACTCCCGGATGTCCGCGGGCGCCACGGTCGTCTCCGAGGTGGACCGGCGGTTCTTCACGCTGCTGCAGGCCAACCTCGTCGCGGGCATCGACACCGGGCTGACCGTGGCCGACCTCGAGAGCCTGGTGCCGCTGATGGACGCCCGGCGAGCCGCCAAGGCGGTGGCCCTGTCGGAGGGGAACGCCAAGGTGGGCGGTGACGTCAGCTTCCCCGTCGCCTGGGACGGACGCGACTTCACCCGGGCCGACCACGAGACCGGCAACACCCTGGTCGCGGCCGACACCGCCACCGGCCTGTTCGCCAAGATCGACCCCTGTGCGGCGCTGGTGCGCGGCCAGCGGCTGGCGACCGTGACCACCGGGTTGCTCCGGTTCGTCGACCGCGAGCTCGGCACCGACTTCGGCGCCCTGGAGGCCGCCCCCGACCTGCGCCGACTGGGTCACAAGTTGGGCCGCCAGTAGGGTCGCCCGCATGGCGCGGGTGGTGGTGGTCGGAGGTGGCTTCGGCGGTCTCGCGTCGGCCGCCCGGCTGGCCAAGCTCGGCCACGAGGTCACGCTCCTCGAGCGCGCCAGCACCCTGGGCGGGGCCCTGGGCGCGGTCAGCGAGGACGGCTACACCTGGGACGGCGCCGCCACGTCGATGCTGCTGCCCGCGGTGGTGCGCGACCTGTTCCGCAAGTCCGGGCGCCCGGTCGAGAAGGAGCTCGAGCTGGTCGCCCTCGACGTCGTGCGCGAACACCGCTTCGAGGACCGGACCAGCGTGCGCCTCCCCGGCGGCTCGCGCGGCGCCCAGCTGACGGCGTTCGACGAGCTCGGCCCGGGCCTGGGCCAGGTCTGGGTCGACTACGTCGAGTCGTTCAACGAGGACTGGGAGGTGCTGCGCCGCGGCTACTTCGAGGTCCCGTGGGACCCGGCCGCCCTGCCCAAGGACGTGGCCTCCCGGCTCAACAGCCGCGAGACGCTCCACAAGCGGCTGCGCAAGGCCTTCCGCGACGAGCGGCTCGCGCTCGTCGCCGGACACCCGTTCGTCGCCGAGGGCCACGACCTGCGCAACGTGCCCGCCTGGGCGGGGCTGCGCGCGTACCTCGAGCAGCGCTTCGACGCCTGGACGGTCACCGGCGGGATGGGTGCCCTCGCGGCCGCCCTCGAGGCCCGGCTCGCGACCCGCGGCGTCACCGTCCTCACCGACACCCCGGCCCGCGACCTCGTGGTGCGCGAGGGCCGGGTCGTCGCCGTCGCCACCGACCTGGGCGAGGTGGCCGCCGACGTCGTCGTGGTGGCCATCGACCCGCGGCGGCTGCCCGCGCTCGCGTCGTACGTCGTGCGCACGATGCCGGCGATCCCACCGGTGGTCAGCTACCTCGGGCTCGAGGGCGACCTGCCCGACCTCCCGCGCGAGCTGGTCCTGCACGGCGACCCGCTGCTCGTCGTACGCACCGGCGGCACCGCTCCCGAGGGCGGCGCCGCGTGGACGGTCCACGGTCGCGGCAAGCTCGCCGAGGACCTGCTGCGCGCCCTGGCCCGGCACAAGATCGACGTCCGTGAGCAGGTCGTGGTCCGGGTCGACCGCTCGCCGCGCGACCTGGTCGACCACTGGGGTGGCTCACCGATGGGCGTGCTCTGGCAGGGCCGCGCGACCGTGCGCCACCGGCTGGGGCCGACCACCCCGATCCCCGGGGTCTACGCCGCCGGCGCCCACGCCACCCCCGGCAGCGGGCTGCCGTACGTCGGGCTGTCGGCCGCCCTGGTCGCGCAGGCGATCGGCCCGGCCTGAACTGCGGCCTGAGCTAGAGGATCGCCCACGTCACCGTGAGCGACTGGCCGAGCGAGCCCTCACCGGGCTCGAGGACGACGTCACCCTTGGCCATGGCCTCGAAGCCGCGCGCCATCGGGACGGCGCCGGCCCCCTCGACCAGCGACTGCACGTCGCCGAGCGACACGTCGGCCAGGCCGGCGAGGTGCTCGGCGCGGGCGCGCGCGTCGGCGTACGCCGCCTCCCGGGCCGCGGTCACGGCGGCGGAGGTGTCGGAGACCTCGAGGGAGACCCCCTCGACCTGCAGCCGGTCCCCCACCTGGGTCGCGAGCTCGGTCACGAGCGCCCCGGCGACGTCGAGGTCGCTGCAGGTGACCGTGTAGCCGTGGCGAGCCTCGAAGCCGGACTGGCGTCCCTCGTGGTCATCGGCCGGCCACACG
>JBAZRQ010000426.1:0-3237 GCA_041662925.1 Nocardioides sp.
CGCGCCTGGTCGGAGATGTTCAACGCCTTCCTCACGGAGTACGACGGCGCGGGGACGACGACGCCCTACACCGACGACGACTACTTCGCCCACGTCGACGGCAAACCGCGCTACAACGGGGTCCGCGACTTCCTCACCTCCCGCGGGATCGTGCTGCCCGAGGGCACCGACACCGACCCCGGCACCGCGCTGACGGTCAAGGGCCTGGGCAACCGCAAGAACGACGCGTTCAACGTGGTCCTCGCCCGCGACGGCGTGACCGCCTACCCCGGATCGGTGGCCCTGCTCGACCACCTGCGCACCCTCGGCCTGCCACTGGCCGTCGTGTCCTCCTCGGCCAACGCCCCGGCCGTGCTGCAGGCGGCCGGCCTCGCCGACCGGTTCCAGAGCGTCGTCGACGGCAGGGTGGCCAAGGAGCTGGGCCTGCCCGGAAAGCCCGCCCCCGACACGTTCCTGCACGCCGCCCACGAGCTCGGGAGCACCGCCGCCCGGTCGGTCGTCCTGGAGGACGCCGTGTCCGGCGTGCGCGCCGGACGAGCCGGCGACTTCGGCCTGGTGATCGGCGTCGACCGCGGGGCCGGCCCCCAGACGCTGCTCGACGCCGGCGCAGACCTGGTCGTCTCCGACCTCGACGAGACGCTGGACCACACGGACGGGACCCACCGGTGAACCGCGAGCGGATCAGCGCCGACCCGGTCGACCGCGGCCGCTTCCCCGTCGACCCGTGGCGCCTGGTCGAGCGTCGGCACGAGCCCGGCGACCTCGGTGTCACCGAGACCCTGTTCACCGTCTCCAACGGCTACCTCGGGATGCGCGGCAACCCCGAGGAGGGCCGCGACGCCTTCGCGCACGGCACGTTCGTCAACGGGTTCCACGAGACCTGGCCGATCCGGCACGCCGAGTCCGCGTTCGGCTTCGCCCGCACGGGACAGACCATCGTCAACGCGCCCGACGCCAAGCTGCTCAAGCTCTACGTCGACGACGAGCCGCTCACCCTGGGCACCGCGGCCCTCGAGCACTACGAGCGCTCGCTGGACTTCCGCGACGGCGTGCTCGTGCGCAGCCTCGTGTGGCGCACGCCCTCCGGCAAGCGCGTGCAGGTCGACTCGACCCGCATGGTCTCCATGACCCAGCGCCACCTCGCCGTGATGACGCTGGCGGTGACCATGCTCGAGGGCGACGCCCCGCTGGTCATCTCCTCGCAGCTGCTCAACCGACAAGACGGCGAGGACGAGTACCACGTCCCGGAGGCGGCGATGGGCGAGGGCGCACACGACCCGCGCAAGGCCGCGGTGTTCAAGGAGCGGGTCCTGATCCCGGCCGGGCACTACTTGCTCGGGGACCGGATGATCCTCTGCTACCGCTGCGCCAACTCGGGGATGACCATCGCCGTGGCCGCCGACCACCGCCTCGAGACCGAGGACGAGCACGAGGAGTCGCTGCACGAGCACGAGGACCTCACCAAGCTGGTCGTGCGCGTCGAGGCCCGGCAGGGCAACACCATGCTCCTCGAGAAGACGGTCAGCTACCACACCTCCCGCGGGGTGCCGGTGCGTGAGCTGGCCGACCGATGCCGCCGCACCCTCGACCGCGCCCGGCGGCACGGCGTGGAGTACTACCACGACGAGCAGCGCAGGTGGTACGACCAGTTCTGGCGCCACTCCGACGTGCAGGTCGAGGGCAACTCGGCCCTGCAGCAGGCGATCCGGTTCAACCTGTTCACGCTGGCGCAGGCGACCGCACGGGCCGACCAGCTGGGCGTGCCCGCGAAGGGGCTCTCCGGCTCCGGCTACGAGGGCCACTACTTCTGGGACTCCGAGATCTACGTCGCACCGTTCCTGACGTTCACCCAGCCCCACCTGGCCCGCAACCTGCTGCACTTCCGAGCGTTGATGCTGCCGGCGGCGCGGGCGCGGGCCCGCGAGATGGCGCAGAGCGGGGCGCTCTTCCCCTGGCGGACGATCAACGGCGAGGAGGCCTCCGCCTACTACGCCGCGGGCAGCGCGCAGGTCCACATCGACGCCGACATCGCCTACGCCCTGATGAAGTACGTCGAGGCCTCCGGCGACCTCGGCTTCCTGGTGCGCGACGGGGTCGACATCCTGGTCGAGACCGCCCGGATGTGGGCCGAGCTCGGCTTCTGGCGCAGCAACGGCGTGCGCTCGTTCCACATCCACGGCGTGACCGGGCCCGACGAGTACACCACCGTCGTCAACAACAACCTGTTCACCAACGTGATGGCCCGCTACAACCTCGAGCAGGCCGCCGCCTCGGTCGAGCTGATCCGCAGGGACCACCCCCGCGAGTACGTCCAGCTCGTTCACCGGCTCAAGCTGACCGACGACGAGGTCGAGGCCTGGCGCGACTGCGCCAAGGGCATGCGGATCCCGTTCGACGAGGGGCTCGGGATCCATCCCCAGGACGACTTCTTCCTCGACCGCGAGGTGTGGGACCTCTCGCGCACGCCCGCGGAGCTGCGACCGCTGATGCTCCACTACCACCCGCTGGTGATCTACCGGTTCCAGGTGCTCAAGCAGGCCGACGTGGTGCTCGCGCTGTTCCTCCAGGGCGACCGGTTCACGCAGGAGGAGAAGCGGGCCGACTTCGAGTACTACGACCCGATCACCACCGGCGACTCCACCCTGTCCGCGGTGGTGCAGTCGATCATCGCCTCCGAGGTCGGCTACCACGAGGTCTCCCTCGACTACTTCCGTCAGGCGCTCTTCGTCGACCTCGTCAACCTGCACGGCAACACCGTCGACGGCCTGCACGTCGCCTCGGCCGGCGGCGTCTGGGGCGCCCTCGTCCACGGCTTCGCGGGGATGCGCACGCACGCCGGGACCCTGTCCTTCGACCCGCGCCTCCCCGACGGCTGGCCGTCGCTGCGGTTCCCGCTCAGCTGGCGCGGCAACCGGCTCCGCGTCGAGGTCACGCCCCGCCTGCTGCGGATCACCCTCGACGGCCCCAACCACGAGCCCGGGGAGGAGCCGACCGTGAACGTCGACGGTCCGGTCACCCCCGCCCCCGACGACGCGGAGGTGCGGCTGGAGGTGCGCGGCACCAGCCACATCCTCACCCGCGGCCGGCCGCTCGAGGTGCGGCTGGACTGCCACGGCGTCCGCATCGGCGGCGTCCTCGGTGAGCGGCCCCTCGTCGGCGGGCACCGTGCCGACGGCACCCAGATCACCGCCGGTGTCCCCGAGCCGATGCTGTTCGAGGATGAGGACGACGACGCCC
>JBAZRQ010000427.1:0-3230 GCA_041662925.1 Nocardioides sp.
GACATGCAGGGACTTGCGAGGGTCCTTGTCGCGGGTCGCGACCCCCTCGAACATGTCGACCTCGTCCTTGTGCACGGTCACCGCGCGGTAGGACTCGGGCAGGGCGAGGTTGGCGAAGTCCTCGCTCGAGGTACTGGCCGGATCTGCGCTGGCGGCCTGGATGGCATCGAGGATGTGTTGCACGTCAGCTCCTGGTGCGGGTCGGGGGGCGAGCGGGCGTCATATTACCGACGGGTAATGGCTCAGTGCGCGCCGGCCGCAGGCTGGACCAGCTCGACGAGCACGCCGCCGGCGTCCTTGGGGTGGATGAAGTTGACCCGAGAGTCGGAGGTCCCGCGCTTGGGGGCGTCGTACAGCAGGCGCATGCCGCGCTCGCGCAGCGTCGCGCTGACCGCCTCGATGTCGGTGACCCGGTAGGCCATCTGCTGCACACCGGGGCCGGAGCGGTCGAGGAACTTGGCGATCGTGGAGTCCTCGTTGAGGGGCGCCAGCAGCTGGATGCACGAGCCGGAGTCCCCTACGGCGATCATGGCCTCGCGCACGCCCTGCTCCTCGTTGACCTCCTCGTGCACCATCTCCATGCCGTAGGTGTCGCGGTAGAACGCGATGGCGACGTCCAGGTCGGGTACGGCGATGCCGACGTGGTCGATGGCGGTGAACAGTGGTCCGGTCAGCTCCGGCGATGCAGTCATGGGCCCATCGTCGTACGAAACGCGTCGGCACGCACGGCCTGTGACGTTTGACTCAAGCGGACCCCGCTCCCGCTACGGCGTACTCGTGGGTATCGTCGCTGCATCACCGCACATCTCCGTGGAGGCCCTATGTCCGACCCTGCCCGTCCCACCTCTGTCATCGTCGCGGGTGCTCGCACCCCGATCGGTCGCCTCCTCGGCGGTCTCAAGGACAAGACCGCGTCCGACCTCGGTGGCGTTGCCATCGCCGGGGCCCTGGAGAAGGCCGGCGTCGCCGGCGACCAGGTCGACTACGTGATCATGGGTCACGTCATCCAGGCCGGCGGGGGACAGATCACCGCGCGCCAGGCCTCGGTCAAGGGCGGCGTCCCGATGACCGTCCCCGCGATCACGATCAACAAGGTCTGCCTGTCGGGCATCAACGCGATCGCCCTCGCCGACACGCTGATCCGCGCCGGCGAGCACGAGATCGTCGTGGCCGGCGGCATGGAGTCGATGACCCAGGCGCCGCACCTGCTGCCGAAGTCGCGCGAGGGCTTCAAGTACGGCGACACCACGCTCGTCGACTCGATGGCCTACGACGCCCTGCACGACCACTTCACCAACCAGGGCATGGGCCTCCTCACCGAGGAGTGCAACGCAGCCGACCACGAGCTGACCCGTGAGGAGCAGGACCACTTCTCGGCCCGCAGCCACCAGCTCGCCGAGGCCGCCGCCAAGAACGGCGTTTTCGACGCCGAGATCGTGCCGGTCACGGTCAAGACGCGCGGCGGCGACATCGAGGTCACCCTCGACGAGGGCGTCCGCGGCGACACCACCGCCGAGTCGCTCGGCAAGCTGCGCGCGGCGTTCGCGAAGGACGGCACCATCACGGCGGGGTCCTCGTCGCAGATCTCCGACGGCGCCTGTGCGGTCGTCGTGATGAGCAAGGCCAAGGCCGAGGAGCTCGGCCTGGAGTGGCTCGCCGAGATCGGTGCCTCCGGCCAGGTCGCCGGCCCCGACTCCACGCTGCAGCTGCAGCCGGCCGCCGCCATCAAGAAGGCCGCCGACAAGGAAGGCATCTCGGTCGACGAGATCGACCTGTTCGAGATCAACGAGGCCTTCGCCGCGGTCGGCATCGCCTCGGCCCGCGAGCTCGGAGTCGATGACGACAAGGTCAACGTCAACGGCGGCGCGATCGCGCTCGGTCACCCGGTCGGCATGTCCGGCGCCCGGATCGTGCTCCACCTGGCCCTCGAGCTCCAGCGTCGCGGCGGCGGCGTCGGCGCGGCCGCCCTGTGCGGCGGCGGCGGTCAGGGCGACGCCCTGATCGTGCGCGTGCCGAAGGCCTGAGTGGTCCAGACACCAGCAACCGGCGGGGGCCGGCGCCGTTCCACGGCGTCGGTCCCCGACCTCGTTGCGCGCGCCCGAGACGGGGAGGCCCGCGCGGTCGCGCGGCTGATCTCCCTCGTCGAGGACGAGTCGCCGCTGCTGCGCGAGGTGATGGCCGCGCTCATGGCCCACACCGGCAACGCCCAGGTCATCGGCATCACCGGCTCGCCCGGCGTCGGCAAGTCGACGTCGACCAACGCGCTCGTCACCGCCCTGCGCAAGCAGGGCAAGCGGGTCGGTGTGCTCGCGGTCGACCCGTCGTCGCCGTTCTCCGGCGGCGCGCTGCTCGGTGACCGGGTGCGCATGCAGGACCACGCCTCCGACCGCGACGTCTACATCCGCTCGATGGCCTCGCGTGGCCACCTCGGTGGCCTCTCGTGGACCACACCGCAGGCGCTGCGCGTGCTCGACGCGGCCGGCTGCGACGTGATCCTGGTCGAGACCGTCGGTGTGGGCCAGAGCGAGGTCGAGATCGCCGGCCTCGCCGACACCACCATGGTGCTGCTGGCGCCGGGCATGGGCGACGGCATCCAGGCCGCCAAGGCCGGCATCCTCGAGATCGGCGACCTCTACGTCGTCAACAAGGCCGACCGCGACGGCGCCGACACCGTACGCCGTGACCTGCGCGCGATGCTCGCCCTCGGCGAGCGCCCCGAAGGCGCCTGGCGACCGCCCATCGTCAAGACCGTCGCCCACACCGGCGAGGGCATCGACGAGGTGGTCGCCGAGCTCGACCACCACCGCGCCTGGCTGGAGTCGTCGGGGGAGATGGAGCGCCGGCGGATCCGTCGTGCCCGCGACGAGATCGAGGCGATCGCCGTCACCGCGCTGCGCAAGCGCTGGGGCGACGTACACGGCCGCTCCGAGCTCGACGAGCTCGCCGCCGCCGTCGTCGCCGGTGACTCCGACCCCTACACCGCCGCCGACCAGCTGCTCGAGGCATTCACCGACTGACCCTCAGCGCGCGGTGACCTCGGTCCAGGTGCGGCCGGCGTCGGTGGAGGACCACAGGGTGTGGCCGCCGGGGGAGTCGTGGACCGCGTAGACCGTGACCTTGCCCGGCGCAGCCACGATGTCGAGGACGGGTGGGTACTCCCGACGCAGGTCCAGGGTGTCGAAGGGCGCTCCCATCGGCACCGGACTCAGGTCGGACCAGTCCTGGCCGTC
>JBAZRQ010000428.1:0-3224 GCA_041662925.1 Nocardioides sp.
GGTCTCGGGGTCGACGGCCGACTTGTGCGGTGCGCGGAAGAGCAGGAACCCCTTGCCCTTGGGACCGGCCGGGACCTTGTACGTCGGACGGTCGCCCCAGGAGATGCCGAGCTCGACCTCGGGCAGACTCCGGCAGATCTCGTCGACGTCGTCGGGAGTGGCCGGGCGACTCATGCGGCCCAACCTAAGCGAACCGCCCTCACGTGGCACCGAGCCGAGCCCCGTTGACGAGACGCGCCCCGCGGGCCCAGTCGGTGGCGGCCATCTGCTTCTTGCCGAAAGGTTTCACGTCACCCAGCCGGAGGGCGTAGGTGCCCGTACCGACCAGCACGTGCGCCTTGCGGACGTCGAGCATCCCGGGCGGCACCTGCTCGTCGATGACGGTCACCGGGCCGAGCTTGATCCGCTCCCCCTCGAACAGCGACCAGGCACCGGGGGCGGGCGTGCACGCCCGGATCTGGCGCTCGGTCAGGTGCGCGGGCAGCTCCCAGTCGACCCGGGCGTCGTCGACGGTGATCTTGGGTGCCAGCGAGACCCCGTCCTCTTCCTGCTCACGGGCGACGATGGAGCCGTCGGCCAGACCGTCCAGGGTGGCGACGAGCAGGCCCGCCCCGCCCTCGGCCAGCCGCGCCAGCAGGTCGCCGGCGGTGTCGGTCGGCCGGATCCGCTCGGTCATCACCCCGAAGGTGGGGCCGGCGTCGAGCGCCTTGACGATCCGGAACGTCGTGGCCCCGGTGACCTCGTCACCGGCCCAGATCGCGTGCTGGACCGGCGCGGCGCCGCGCCAGGCGGGCAGGCACGAGAAGTGCAGGTTGACCCAGCCGTGCGCCGGGATGTCGAGGGCCGACTGCGGCAGCATGGCGCCGTAGGCGACGACCGGGCAGCAGTCAGGCTCCAGGTCGCGCAGCTGCTGCTGGAAACCGGGGTCGCGGGGGTGGTCGGGCTTGAGCACCGGCAGGCCGAGCTCCTCGGCCCGCTGGGCGACCGGGCTCGCGACCAGCCGGCGGCCCCTGCCGGCGGGGGCGTCGGGGCGGGTGATG
Organism: Nocardioides sp.; assembly: GCA_041662925.1. Classification (GTDB taxonomy): domain Bacteria; phylum Actinomycetota; class Actinomycetes; order Propionibacteriales; family Nocardioidaceae; genus Nocardioides. The sequence goes on from JBAZRQ010000428.1 coordinate 1,041, forward strand.
ACGCCGACCAGCTCGTGCTCGGAGTCGGCGAGGGCGTCAAGGGCCGGGAGGGCGACCTCGGGGGTGCCGGCGAAGACCAGCCGCATCAGAGACCGAGCCCCCCGGTGGCGTGGGGGCTGAGCCGGACCGTGGGCTGCTCGAGGCCGAACCACTCCGACTCGCGGATCTCGCGCATCGCGGCCTTGCGGGCCTCGGGGTCGAGGCGGTCGATGAAGAGCACACCGTCGAGGTGGTCGGTCTCGTGCTGGAGGGCGCGGGCCAGCAGGTCGGAGCCCTCGATCGTCACCGGTTCGCCGTAGACGTCGAAGCCACGGGCCACCACGGAGAGCGCCCGTTTGCAGTCGTAGGTCAGCTCGGGGAGCGAGAGACACCCTTCCGGGCCGTCCTGGAGCTCGGCCGAGAGGTCGAGCCGGGGGTTGACCAGGTGGCCGAGCTCGCCGTCGACGTACCACGTGAAGACGCGCAGCCCGACCCCGATCTGCGGCGCCGCCAGCCCGGCCCCGGGAGCGTCGCGCATCGTGTCGGTGAGGTCTTCGACCAGCCGGCGCAGCTCCTTGTCGAAGTCGACGACCTCGATCGCAGGGCGGCGCAGGACGGGGTCACCGAAGAGTCGGATGGGCTGGACGGACATACCGTCAGTCTAGGGAGGGCCCACGAGGGGTCAGAGGCCGACCGGGTCGACCTGGATGCGTACGGCGTCCAGCTTGCGCGCCGAGCGCACCCGCTGCAGCTCACCCAGCGCCGCCGACAGGGCGGGACCCTGCGCACGCGGCACCCGGACCACCACGCGGCTCTCCCGCTCACCCTGACCGTCGCCCTGGTCACCAACCAGATCGACGGGGCCGAGCACCTCGGCGCTGGGCGGGGCCGCGAGCAGGGTGACCGCGTCGTCGACGGCACCTGGCTCACCGCTGATCGTGGCCAAACGGGACGCCGGAGGCAGGTGAGCCTCCTGGCGCTGCGCCGACTCGCGCTCGGCGAAACCGCCCGGGTCCCAGCGCACCAGAGCCTGGATCGCCGGGTGGGCGGGGTCACCCACCACGATCGCCTCGCCCCCGGGGCGCACCAGCCCGACCGCGTTGGACCAGCGGCGCAGCGCCTCCTCGTCGGTGCGCAGGTCGGTGCGGCCGAGCAGCAGCCAGGTGTCGAGCAGGACCACTGCGGTGTAGCCGCCCGCCGCAACCGGCTCGGCGCCCGGGGTAGCCACGACGATCGCCGGGTCCGCGTCGACCTCGGCCAGCACCCGCTCCCCCGACGAGGTGTGCACGCGCACGCCCGGGAAGGCGCGGCCGAGCTCCTCGGCGGTGCGGGCGTCGCCGAGCACCGGCGCCCGCAGCCCCCGGTAACCGCACTCGCCGCACGACCAGGCCGGGTCGGCGGTGCCGCACCAGCGGCAGGCCGGCGGGGCGGCCGGTCCGCCGAGCGCCAGCGGGCCCTGGCAGGCCGAGCACCGGGCCGGCGTACGGCAGCGCTCGCAGGCGAGCGACGGCACGTAGCCGAGCCGCGGGGTCTGGACCAGGACGGGCCCGCGCTCGAGAGCGCGGGCCACGGCGGCGTGGAGCTGGCGCGGCATCCGGCTGGCCCGCGCGTGGGGGTCGCGCTCGAGGTCCCACTCGGTCGCGCCGGCGACACTCACGGTGACCGCACGGCGCAAGGCCTCACGTTCGGGGTCGAGCTCGTGGGCCCAGCCGGTGTGGACCAGGTGGGACGCCTCGACGGTGCGCGCGAACCCGCCGAGCAGCACCGCCGTGCCCTCGCGCTCGGCGCGCATCAGCAGGGTCTCGCGCACGTGCGGGTAGGGCGCGCGCGGCTCGGCGTGGAGGTCGTCGCCGTCGTCCCAGAGCACCACCAGGCCGAGGTCGTGGACCGGGGCGAAGGCCGCCGCGCGGGTGCCGACGACGATCCGGCGCGCGCCTCGGCTCACCGCGAGGAACTCCCGGTAGCGCGCGGCGGGACCACGCCCTGCGGTCAGGGTCACGTGGTGGCCGGCGCCCAGGCGGTCGGTGAGCGCGGCGGCGACGCGGGCGACGTCCTTGCCGTCGGGGACGCACACCAGCACGCCACGCCCCCCGGCGTAGGTCTCGGCGGCCGCGTGGGCCACCAGCGCCGGCCAGTCGGCCCCGGGCACGGCACCCCACACGGCCCGCGGGGAGCCGCCGGAACGCAGGTGGCCGAGGAACGCCG
>JBAZRQ010000429.1:0-3219 GCA_041662925.1 Nocardioides sp.
GGGAGCTGCTGCAACATCTGGTGGCCGACCGGGCGCGCCGGTGACCGACCCGCTCGGGATCCTGCACGGCCTGCGCCAGCCCGACCGTCGCAGCTGCGGCGCCAGCGTCGTGGTGGCGGCGCGGATGATCGGCGAGCCGTCGTACGCCGCGTCGATGACGCCCGAGCGCTTCGCCGACGAGGCCCTGGTCGCCCATCGCCGGATCACCGCGCACGCCGTGGCCGGTCTGCCGTGGCCGCGGGCCCTGGGCACACCGCCGTGGGCGGTGGCCGGTGAGCTGGGGCCACGCCACGTCACCCGGCTCGCGTGGCCCGGCGTCGGAGCCGGCTTCGACCGGGTCTCCGCCTCGGTCCGCGCAGGGCACCTGGCGGCGTTCTACGTCGGCAACCGGTGGTGCCCGCGCCACGTCGTCCTCGCGGTCGCCGCGCCGGAGGCCGACCGCCTGCTCGTCTACGAGCCGAGCTCGGGGCGGGTGCTCCCCGTCGACCGCCGCTCGGTGGTCGAGCACCGGATGCGCCTCGCCGGGTGGGACCGGCTCTGGTTCGTCGTCCACAGCCACTGACGGCGGGAGGCTCGCCGGTCGGCCAGCGGGTCAGCGGGTCAGCGGGTCTTCAGCACGATCTCCAGCACCGCCCACGCGACCGGCAGCGCCACGGCCAGCGCCAGCAGGCCCCGGCCCACCACGAAGGCCGTGCTCCCGGCACCCTCCGCCTCGTCCTCACCGGACACGAGGCTCACCCGGTGCGGCTCCTCGGGGTCGTAACGGACCGCGACCCGGTCTCCGGCCACCCCCGGCGCCGCGGTCGAACCGTTCACGCACTCGGCCTCGACCACCTCGCCGTCGGGCAGCACGAACCGGACGACCGCGAAGTACACCGTCTCCGGCTCGGCTCTCAGGCTGAGGTCCTTCGCCCGCAGCTCGACCAACTCGGCCTCGGTCTCCCTGGCCCGGTCGAGGAAGGCGGTGGCGACCCGGCGACGCCGTACGCCCACGAGCAACGCCCAGCCCCCGAGCACCGCGCACGCAACCGCCGACCCGAGGAGGGAGTAGGTCACGGCCGGGTGCAGGCTCATCGCGGCACTGCCTCCATGGCGACGTAGCCGGGCTTGATCACGTCGTCGATGATCGCCAGCCGTTCGTCGAAGGGCAGGAACGCCGACTTCATGGCGTTGATCGTGAACCACCGCAGGTCGGTCAGGGTGTAGTCGAACGCCTCCACCAGCTTGGCCATCTCGTTCGTCATCGAGGTCTGGCTCATCAACCGGTTGTCGGTGTTGACGGTGACCCGGAAGCGCAGGTCGGTGAGCAGCCCGATCGGGTGCTCGGCGACCGAGTCGGCGGCTCCGGTCTGCACGTTGGAGGAGGGGCACAGCTCGAGCGGGATCCGCTTGTCGCGCACGTAGGACGCCAGGCGGCCCAGCGTGACCGTGCCGTCGTCGGCCACCGTGATGTCGTCGATGATGCGTACGCCGTGGCCGAGCCGGTCCGCACCGCACCACTGGATCGCCTGCCAGATCGACGGCAGCCCGAACGCCTCGCCGGCGTGGATCGTGAAGTGGGAGTTCTCGCGCTGGAGGTACTCGAACGCGTCCAGGTGGCGGGTCGGCGGGTAGCCCGCCTCGGCGCCGGCGATGTCGAAGCCCGCCACACCCCGGTCGCGCCAGGCGACCGAGAGGTGGGCGATTTCCATGGAGCGCGCCCGGTGCCGCATCGCGGTCAGCAGCTGGCGTACGACGATCCTCCCGCCGGCCGCCTCGGTGGCCTCGTCGAAGCCCAGCTGGACCGCTGCGACGACCTCGTCGAGGGTCAGCCCCTGGGAGACGTGCTGCTCGGGCGCGTAGCGCACCTCGGCGTAGACGACGCCGTCGGCGACCAGGTCCTCGACGCACTCCCGGGCCACGCGGGTGAGGGCGTTGCCGGTCTGCATCACCGCGACCGTGTGGTCGAAGGTCTCGAGGTAGCGCACCAGCGACCTCGAGTCGGCCGCCTCCGCGAACCAGCGCCCCAACGACTCGGCGTCGCCGGCCGGCAGCTCGTGTCCGATCTCGCCGGCCAGCTCGATGATGGTGGACGGGCGGAGCCCGCCGTCGAGGTGGTCGTGCAGCAAGACCTTGGGAGCCTGCCGGATCTCGTCTCGCGTAGGGGCGATAAGTTCCGAAGAAGTGGCGCTCATCCCGTCATCCAACCACCAGGTCCAGGACCCCGCCCCGCAGGAGGCTCAAGCATGCGCGTGTTCACCAGCTTCGACGAGATCGGCTCGGCCGTCGGTGACGAGCTCGGCACCAGCGACTGGGTGACCATCGACCAGGAGCGGGTCAACACCTTCGCCGACGCCACCGGCGACCACCAGTGGATCCACGTCGACGAGGAGCGCGCCAAGGCCGGGCCGTTCGGCGGCACCATCGCCCACGGCTACCTCACGCTCTCGCTGATCCCCTGGCTCGGCAGCCAGGTCTTCTCGATCGAGACCCCGGGCGCCAAGCTCAACTACGGCATCAACAAGGTCCGCTTCCCCAACCCGGTCCTCGTCGGCCAGCGGATCCGGCTCACGGTCACCCTCGGCGACGTCGTCGACATGCCCGCCGGCAAGCAGGTCTCGCTCAAGCACCTGATCGAGATCGAGGGCGCCGACAAGCCCGCCTGCGTCGCGGAGTCCGTCGTACTGCTGCTGGCCTGACCTGGCCTACGACACCCGGTCGATCACCAGCGGCGCCGGAGAGTACGCCGCGGCGTCGGCCACCACGTCGTAGCCACCTTCGAGCGAGGCCAGCGCGCGGTCGAAGCGCTCGGGCTCGTCGGTGAGCAGCGTGAACAGCGGCGCCCCCTCGGTGACCGGGTCGCCGGGCCGGGCGTGCCAGACGACACCGGCACCAGCCTGGACCGGGTCCTCCTTGCGGGCGCGGCCCGCGCCCAGGCGCCAGGCGGCCAGCCCGACGGCCATCGCGTCCAGCCGGGTCAGCGTGCCCGAGGACGGGGCGGTCACGACGTGGGACTCGCGCGCGGTCGGCATCGGCGCCTCCGGGTCGCCGCCCTGAGCCCGGATCATCGCCTTCCAGGCGTCCATCGCGGACCCGTCGGCCAGACGGTCGGCGGGGTCGACGTCGTCGATCCCGGCGCCGGCCAGCATCTCCCGGGCCAGGGCCAGCGTCAGCTCGACCACGTCGGCGGGGCCGCCACCGGCCAGCACCTCGACCGACTCCGCGACCTCGATCGCGTTG
>JBAZRQ010000430.1:0-3218 GCA_041662925.1 Nocardioides sp.
GACCAGCCCGGTGCGGTAGGCACGACCTACGGACGCGATGTCGCCCTGCGTCCTGCCCTCGATGAACTGCGAGTCCACGTCGAGGCCGCCGACCTTGGCGTTGAGGTCGATGAACTGGGCGGTGGTGATCCGGCCGGCCTTGAGCGCCTCGAGGCCGTACTGGATGCCGGTGTTGGCGAAGGGGACGCCGCCGAAGCCGCGGCCGGCGGCCTTCTCCTGCGGGCTCCACACCGACTGCGGCCGGGGCCCGAGCGCGTTGATCATGATGTCGAGGACGGAGCAGCGCACGCCGCCCGGGTTGATCTCCGAGTCGTAGCGCGTCGTCGGGTCACCGGCGACCGGGGGCTTGGTGCCACTGCAGTCGGACTCCGGGTTGAGCGCGGTCTTGAACAGCCCCTCGTCGGCGGCGATCGAGTTGATGATCGAGATGTGCCCCTCGACGTCGGCCATCTGCGTCGGCAACCAGACGACGCCAGGCGCCCACCGGCTCGGGTCCTCGAAGTAGAGCCGCATCAGGTGGTAGTCGGCGAACTGGGCGCCCGCCGTCAGGGTGTCGGGGTAGGAGCAGGTGGTGATCAGGCCCTGGTAGATGCCGGGGTAGGCGTTGGCGACCGTGTGCTGGGCGATCGAGCCGCCCGAGCAGCCGGTGCCGATCGTGTAGCGGATCAGGCCGTAGCGCTCGACGAAGCGCTCCTTGGCCATCACCAGCGACTCCGCCTGCATGGCGACGTTGCAGTTGTGCCCGGTGTTGTCGAGGGCGGTCGAGATGACCGCGAAGCCCTTGCCCAGCGCGGTGACGTAGCTCTGGGTGAGGCCCGGGGTCTCCGACGGGATGGTGCCGGAGTAGTCCTCGAGCGGCGGGTTGCCCGGGGCGTACGACGCCCCGCAGTTGCCGCCGTGGGTCACCAGGACCTTGTGGTTGAACTGCGACTGCGGCTTCCACGGGGCCCACGGCTTGCCGGGCCGGAAGAGCGTGAGGATCGTGTAGCGGTCGCGGTCCTGGAAGCCGTCCTCGCGGCGCACGATGAACGGCACGGTCACGCCCTGGTCGGTGGTCGTCGTGGCGACGTCGCTCGGCGGGTTCTCCGGGTCGTAGGGCTGCAGGCCCCCGGTGAGCGGGTCCGTGGAGCGGTAGAGCAGCGAGTAGCTCGCCGGCTCGTTGCACTGCGCGTCGCGCGCGGTCTCCTGGCACTGGTAGGGCTTGTGCTGCGGGCCCGAGAAGATCGGGCCGCCCGTGGGGTGGTTGGTGACGACCACGCGGGTCGTGTAGCCCCGGGCCGTGGCGGTGACGACGTTGCGGCCCACGCGCAGGCCGGTGACCAGCCCTTCGAACCGGCCACTGGCGCGCAGCGCGAACCGTCCGGTCACGTTGCGCTCGCCGACGAAGATCCTGATCGTGCGCAGCTTGATGCCCTTGGCGGGCATCACCGCGATCCGGGCGTCTCCCTCGGAGATCAGGTCGGCCCGGTTGGAGAGCACCCGGATCACCAGCGCCTTGCGCTGGCCCGCCCGCTGGCTCTCGGGGGCGGCGCCGACCGGCGCACCCACCGACGCCGGAGCCTCGACGGCCGATGCCGCCGGCGGTGCGCTGGCGGCGGAAAGAGCGGGTGCGGCGACGAGCGGAAGCAACAGCGCCGCTCCGAGCGCGACGAGACGTCGGTCCATGGTGGTTCCTCCTGGGGTGTCCAGGAGGCTCAACGTGCGACCACCGTCACAGGTACGGCGATTTCACGCTGACCCGCCCGTAACTCACCGAAATGCACGCTGACCCGCCCGAAAGTTTCGGGCGGGTCAGCGTGTTTTGGGCGTCAGGCGGCGGCGGACACCTTGAGGCGACGGGCCTGCTGGGTGAGACGGGCCTGGGCGGCGCGGCGGACCTTGGGGCCCTTGGTGGTCATGCCGTAGAGGATCTTGAGCTGGCTGGGGAGGTTCTTGACCGTGGTGGTGGCCAGGAAGTCGTTGGGCAGGGAGAGCCGGACGACCTTGTGCCAGGCGCTGCCGACCTGCTTGGGCAGCGACGCCATGTGGTAGCTCAGGCCGTAGCGCTGGAAGACGTCCTGCACCTGCGGGGCGATCTCGGCGTAGCGGTTGCTGGGCAGGTCGGGGAACAGGTGGTGCTCGATCTGGTGCGACAGGTTGCCGGTCATGAAGTGCATGGCCTTGCTGCCGGAGATGTTGGCCGAGCCGAGCATCTGGCGCAGGTACCACTCGCCGCGGGTCTCGCCCTCGATCGAGGAGCGCTCGAAGGTCTCGACGCCCTCGGGGAAGTGACCGCACATGATCACCGAGTGCGTCCACAGGTTGCGCACCACGTTGGCGGTGAAGTTGGCGGCCAGGGTCGGCAGGAACGAGCCGGTCGGCAGCGACAGCGCGGGGTGGACGACGTAGTCCTTGGTCACCTGGTTGCGGATCTTCTTCAGCGTCTGGCGGTAGCGCGCCTTGAACTCCGGCGTCTGGCGGCGCTTCTCGCTGGCGAGGTTCTTGCCGAGCTCGAGGTCGTAGGCCGCGATGCCGTACTCGAAGAAGCAGGCGTTGATGAAGTTCCACAGCGGCTGGGCCAGGTAGAGGGGGTACCAGCGCTGGTCCTCGTCGACGCGCATGATGCCGTAGCCGAGGTCGTTGTCCTTGCCGACGACGTTGGTGTAGGTGTGGTGCAGCTCGTTGTGCGAGTGCTTCCACTGGTCCGACGGGGAGGCGTTGTCCCACTCCCAGGTGGTCGAGTGGATCTTCGGGTCACGCATCCAGTCCCACTGGCCGTGCATGATGTTGTGCCCGATCTCCATGTTCTCGATGATCTTGGCGACGCTCAGGCCGGCGGTGCCGAGCACCCAGGCCGGCGGGAAGACGCTGGCGAGCAGTACGGCGCGGCTGGCGAGCTCGAGCTTGCGCTGCGCGTCGATCACCTTGCGGATGTAGGCCGCGTCGGCCTCGCCGCGGCTGTCGAGGATCTGCTGGCGGATCGCGTCGAGCTCCACGCCGATCTGCTCGATCTCCGCAGGCGTCAGGTGCGCGATCGGGTTGGTGCTCTCGGACTTCTTCTGAAGGACGGTCATGTCGATCTCCTTGTGGTCATTCGGTCAGGGGGTCGATCGGGTCAGTGGTCGATGTCGCAGGCGCCGGCGGCCGCGTTGATGCAGGTCTGGATGATCACGCCGTCGCCGGGCGCGGCAACGGTGAGCTCGCCGTTGCGCAGGTCGCGTACGGCGCCTTCGCGCAGC
>JBAZRQ010000431.1:0-3215 GCA_041662925.1 Nocardioides sp.
CCCACCGACCCGACGTAGGGCAGGGCCGATGCCAGCGGGGTGTCGGCCATGGCGAAGGAGAGCCGCCCCCAGGGCATCCCGCTGAACGGCCAGCCGCTGCGCAGGACCTCCACGGCCACCCACGCGACGGCCAGCCAGGCCGGCCACAGACGGCGCTGGTGGAGGGCCGCGCTCACCGCGCCCAGCGCGCCGTAGAAGACCGCCTCGATCCCGGCGAGGGCCACCCACGCGTCGGCGCCGATGGACTCACGCATCCAGAAGATGTGGGTGAAGTAGAAGCCGGCGCCGAACGCCAGGCCGGGCAGCCAGCCGGAGCGGGCACGCAGCCCGCGGGTGGACAGGAACAGGGCGCCGACGGCGACGGGCACGAGCACGGGCAGGGCCACCGGCTCGAAGGCGAGGGAGAGAGTCAGGCCTGCGGCCAGCGCGAGGAAGGTCCGCAGCAGCACACCGTGAAAACTACCGGGTGCCCCGTGGCCGGTCAGAGGCTGGCAGGTCCGGAAGGGCCCCGGGTCCCTTCGGCCATCCCGGGAACGACCGGCTGTCGAGGCCGGGAAGTTCTCTAGGGGGCGGGGGGCCCTTCCGGGTCCGCTCTCGCGGTAGCGGACCGACCTCCGCGGACCACCTCGGACAGGTGAGTGGCGCCTTCACCCTCCGACCCGGTCACTCGGACGTCGGTTCGCCGGCCACGATCTGCGTGAGCGGACGGCCTACAGTTTGGTCTCTTCACGCCGAGTGTCAACCGACCCCTGACCTGCGCAAATGCGCGAATGCGCAGGTCAGCGCGACACTCCACGTTCCACAAAAGTTCACGAAATGTCTGGACCCCTCGGCGTGCCGCGCCGCGACACGCCGGATCAGGGAACGACAACCGTCCCGGTGGCCGTCGTGGCGACCAGTGGCTGCGCCAGGAACGACGCCGCACCGGGCCGTTCCGCGGTCGCGGCACCGCGGGCGACGACCAGGACGGCGAGCTCCAGGACCCGCGACCTGGTGCCGACCCGGGTCAGCTCGCAGATGACCTCCACGACGTCGCCGGCCCGCACCGGGGCGAGGAACTGGACGTCGGAGTAGGACGCGAAGAGCCCCTCGTCACCGTCGCTGAGGATGCACATCTCGGTGGCGACGTCGCCGAACAGCCCGAGGCTGTAGGCGCCGTCCACGAGGTTGCCCGCGTAGTGGGCGTGGGAGTAGGGGACGTAGCGGCGATGGACCACGCGGGTCCCGACCTCGGCTGCCATCAGGATGCCTTCCGTGGGGTGGTCAAGCGGTGCACGAGGTAGGACGCCACCTCGCCGGGCGTCGTACCCCGGGAGAAGACCCGGTCGACGCCGAGCTCGTCGGCCATGGACTCGTCGAAGCGGGGGCCGCCGACGATCAGCAGTGGCCGGCGGTCGGACGGGTAGGACTCGCGGAACGCCGCGGACATCTCGCGGGTGTTGAGCAGGTGCGCGTCGCGCTGGGTGACGACCTGGGAGACCAGCACGGCGTCGGCCTTCTCCTCGCGGGCGCGCTCGACGAGCTGCGGCACCGAGACCTGCGCCCCGAGGTTGACCACCTTCAGCTCGCGGTAGTACTCCAGCCCCTTCTCCCCCGCGAACCCCTTGATGTTGAGGATCGCGTCGATCCCGACCGTGTGGGCGTCGGTGCCGATGCAGGCGCCGACCACGGTCAGGCGGCGGCGCAGCGCGCGCTTGATCGACGCGTTGGCCTCCTTGGGGGTCAGCAGCGGGTAGTCGCGCTCGACGACCACGACCTTGCTGGTGTCGACCAGGTGGTGGACCCGGCCGTAGACGACGAAGAACGTGAAGTCGGGCCCCATCGGCTTGGCGTGCACGACCAGCGCCGGGTCCATCCCCATCTTGTTGGCCAGCTGGGCGGCGGCGCCCTCGGCGGCCTTGACCTGGTCGCCGAGCGACGAGATCGGCAGCGTGAAGCTGATCTGCACCATGCCGTCGCCGGTGGTGTCGCCGTAGGGGCGCACGATGTGCGGCTCCGAAGCGGTGGTCACTTCTCCTCCAGGATCTCGGACGCGGGGTTGTAGTAGACGCTCGACTTCTTCGCGACCCCGTCGAGGCCGCGGCCCCGGTCGGCGGGGCGCTTCATCAGCCCGAACGTGCCGTCGGCGATGGCGTCGAGCAGGCCCCCCTGATTGGCGGAGCCGTGGGCGACGATTTGTTCCAGCAGGTCGATCGACTCCCCCAGCACCTGGCGGGCGCGGTTGGCGATGAAGCCGTCGGGCTCCGGGCGGAAGTCCTCGTGCAGCCTGCCCGCGGCGTTCATGACGTAGCGGACGTTCTGCAGGGCCAGGTCGCGGTCGGAGATCCAGGGCGTCACCACCGCCTCGGTCATCATCCCGACCAGCAGGATGCCCTGGCCGGTCAGCGCGCCGACCAGGTTGAAGAACCCGTCGAGGAGGTAGCCGCGGAAGACGTCTCCGGTCATGTGCCGGGTGGGAGGCATCCACTTGAGCGGCGCGTCCGGGAACAGCTCGCGGGCGAGCAGCGCGTGGGCCAGCTCGAGCCGGAAGGAGTCGGGCACGTCGGGGTCGATCTCGAAGGCGTGCCCCAGGCCGAGCTGCCAGTCCTCGAGCCCGGCCTCCTTGGCGAAGTACTCGTTGAGGAGCTGGCTGGTCGTGACCGTGTGGGCGGCCTCGATGGCGTCGGCGGTCGTGAGGTAGTTGTCCTCGCCGGTGTTGATGATGATCCCCGCACGGGCGTGGACCTGCCGGCTGAACCGCTGGTCGACGAAGGTGCGCACCGGGTTGATGTCGCGGAAGAGGATCCCGTACATCGAGTCGTTGAGCATCATGTCGAGGCGCTCGAGCCCGGCCAGGGCGGCGATCTCGGGCATGCACAGGCCCGAGGCGTAGTTGGTGAGCCGGATGTAGCGGCCCAGCTCCTTGCCCGACTGGTCGAGCGCGGCGCGCATCAGGCGGAAGTTCTCCTGGGTGGCGTAGGTGCCGGCGAAGCCCTCGCGGGTGGCGCCCTCGGGCACGTAGTCGAGCAGGCTCTGGCCGGTCGACCTGATCACCGCGATCACGTCGGCGCCCTCGCGGGCGGCCTGCTGGGCCTGCGGGATGTCCTCGTAGATGTCGCCGGTGGCGACGATCAGGTAGATCCACGGCTTGCGGGGCGCGTCGCCCTGGCGCTTGATCAGGCGCTCGCGCTCGACCCGGCGCTGGTCGATCCGCTTGATGCCACGGGCGACCTGGC
>JBAZRQ010000432.1:0-3213 GCA_041662925.1 Nocardioides sp.
GGGACGCAGGTCGAGGGGCGGTACGTCGGCGACCGGGCGGCCGTCGTAGACGACGTCGTAGTGGTCGTCGAACTGCGCCAGCGTCACCCGGCACTGGCCGGCTGCCGCGCGCTGCTCCTCGATGAAGGCGGCGAAGCCGCCCTCGGTGTCGGTCTTGATCGACTGCATCGAGCCGCTGCGGTCGAGGAGGAAGTAGAGGTGGGTGAGGTTGCTGTCGGTCATGGCGCGCTCCTTCAGGTCGTGGGCCGGCGCGGCTTGAACCGCATCGGCTGGGCTGGGGCCGCGGGAGCGGGGCGGGGGGCGCCGGTCTCGTGGTCGTACTTGGCACGCTCGACCGCTGCCGCGGTCACGCGCCCGTCGTCGTTGGCGTAGGCGCCCAGCGTCTGGGTGCGGGCCAACCGGGGGCCGACGGCGTTCTCCGACAGCCCGGCGCTCGCCCCTGCGGAGCGCAGCGACGCCTTGCCGCTGAGCACCGCCTCGGCCAGGGACTCGTCGATCAGCGAGGTCAGCCGGTCGGCCGCCGCGCGCAGGTGGGGCAGGGCCTCCTCGGCCTCGAGCCCCGCCGCCGCGCGCAGTGCCTCGTGGACGGCGTCGAGGGACTTCGGGTCGGGTGTCATGCACCGACTATGCCGCATAAACTGCGGCCCCGCAAGTTGTGCGGCACGATCGGTGCGGGGAAACCGGTTCGCGCGCTTGCGACGTCCGACCTACTCTGGAGGGGTATGACTAACGCGAACGCAGACAACTTCTCCCTCGACGACGAGCTCGAGGCCACCTCCGACTGGGACGAGTCGGAGGCGCCTGACGACTCGTGGGCCGGCGAGCCCGACCCCGAGGAGCCGACCGCCGGTGCCATGGAGCTCGCGGAGCGTCACCAGCTCCGCCGGGTCGCCAGCCTGCGCACCGAGCTCGAGGACATCACCGAGGTCGAGTACCGCCAGCTCCGGCTCGAGCGGGTCGTCCTCGTGGGCGTCTGGACCGACGGCTCCGTCGAGGACGCCGAGAACTCCATGGCCGAGCTCGCGCTGCTCGCCGAGACCGCCGGCTCCGAGGTGCTCGAGGCGATCTACCAGCGCCGGCAGGCACCCGACCCCGCGACCTACATCGGGCGGGGCAAGGTCGAGGGACTGGCCGAGATCGTGCAGGCGACCGGTGCTGACACCGTGATCTGCGACGGCGAGCTCGCGCCCAGCCAGCTGCGCAACCTGGAGGACAAGGTCAAGGTCAAGGTCGTCGACCGGACCGCGCTGATCCTCGACATCTTCGCCCAGCACGCCAAGTCGGCCGAGGGCCAGGCCCAGGTCGAGCTGGCCCAGCTGAGCTACATGAAGCAGCGCCTGCGCGGCTGGGGCGGCAGCCTCTCGCGCCAGGCCGGTGGCCGGGTCGGCGCCGACGGCGGCGGCATCGGTGGCCGTGGCCCCGGTGAGACCAAGATCGAGACCGACCGGCGCCGGATCAACGACAAGATCGCCAAGCTCCGCCGCGAGCTGAAGGCGATGAAGGGCACCCGCGACACCAAGCGCCAGGACCGCCAGCGCCACCAGATCCCCTCGGTCGCGATCGCCGGCTACACCAACGCCGGCAAGTCCTCGCTGCTCAACCGGCTCACCGGTGCGGGCGTGCTGGTCGAGGACTCGCTGTTCGCGACGCTCGACCCGACCACCCGCCGTACGACGACGACCGACGGGCGCATCTACACGATGAGCGACACCGTCGGCTTCGTCCGGCACCTGCCCCACCAGCTGATCGAGGCCTTCCGGAGCACGCTCGAGGAGGTCGCCGACTCCGACCTGATCCTGCACGTCGTCGACGGCTCCCACCCCGACCCCGAGGGCCAGATCTCCGCGGTGCGCGAGGTGCTCGCCGAGATCGGCGCCAGCCAGGTGCCCGAGCTCGTCGTGATCAACAAGGCCGACGCCGCCGACCCGCTGGTCCTCGCCCGGCTGCGTCAGCGCGAGCCGCACTCGGTCGTGGTCAGCGCCAAGACCGGCGAGGGCATCGCCGAGGCGCTCGCGGTGGTCGAGGACGAGCTGCCGCGGCCGCACGTCGAGTTCCACGCGCTGCTGCCCTACGGCCGCGGCGACCTGCTCAACCGGATCCACCAGCAGGGCGAGATCGCCTCGCTCGAGCACACCGGCGACGGCACGCTCGTGCGCGGCCGGGCCAACGACGACCTGGCCGGCGAGCTCGCCGACTACGCCGTCGTACCCGCTGACTGATCCAGGCTGAGGCTCAGCGCTCGACGATCCGCAGCGCGAGCTGCGGGCAGGCCCGGACCGCGGCCCGGGCATCGGCGAGCAGGTCCTCGGTGACCTCGCCCGTGACGACCGGGTAGCCCCACGGGTCCAGCTCGACGATCTCGGGCAGCAGCTCGCGGCACAGTCCGCGTGCCGTGCAGGCGGGCCAGTCGACCCGCAGCGTCCGCGCGCTCACGAGGCGACCTCGACGGGCCGGGCGGCGCACCCACCGCGGGCGTGGGCGGCGATCTCGTCGGGGAACGTGAGCAGCATCGAGCGGACCAGCCGCGACGTGCCGTCGGGGTGGGCGCAGGCCCCGCGTCGTACGACGAGCCCGCAGAGCTGCTCGACCCGGGCGGTGCTCTCGGTGCCGAACACCACGCCCTGCAAGGCGCTGGCCAGGGCCGGAAGTCCGTTGAGGCACGGTCCGCAGCGGCCGGCGCTCTGGCCGGCGAGGTGGTCGACGATCCGGCTCGTGAGCTGGAGCGGGCAGCTCCCCGGCCCGGGCAGGAGCACCACGCCGGCTCCCAGGGGGATCCCGAGTGTCTGGAGGCCCGGCACCGAGACCCGGGCGCGGGACAGCGTCTCCGCCGTCGCCCACGATCCGTGGAAGCCGCCCACGATGCCGGGGGACCCGTCGTCGGCGGGCAGCACGTCGCGCAGCGGGGAGCCCAGCTCGACCTCGTGCACCTGGGGGACCGAGCCCTGCGTGGTGACGGTGAGCAGGGTGGTGCCGGGCTCGGCGGTGGTGCCCAGCCGGCGGTAGTCGGCCGTGCCCCGCAGCACCAGCAGCCCGACGTGGGCCCAGGTCTCCGCGTTCGAGAGCAGGGTCGGCCGTCCGCGGACCCCGGACACCGCCTCGGGCTGCCATGCGGTGACCGGGAGGTTGGGCCGGCGCTCGAGCAGCTCGACCACGGCCCGCGCCTGTCCCGCCACGAACCGTGGCGACGCGGTGTGCTCCTGCACCCGCAGCCGC
>JBAZRQ010000433.1:0-3210 GCA_041662925.1 Nocardioides sp.
GGACAGCCAGAACAACGCCTCCCCGACCCAGTCCGGCACGCCCAGGACGGGCGCGGCCCGACCCCAGGCAAGAGACAGGCCGGCCAGCCCCATCACCGTGGCGAAGAACGTCACCGGGAAGTGGGCCAGCCGCGGGCCGGCGGCGCTGTCGGGCTCGACGTACGCCGTGGCGGCACGCGGGCGGCCGTTGGCGCTCATCCGTGTGGTTTCGGACGCGTTGAGGACTGCATGACCGTCGTCATGTCTTCGACGATGTCGGTGGGCCCCCGCCCACGGTAGGGCCGATCGGCCCGCAGGCTCGGGACCAGCGACCCGTGCCGTGGTGGAACGACGCTTGGCGGTTCAGGCCGGTCGGGCCGCGGACCCGTTGCCCCGGACGGTGTCGGGGTCGGGCAGCGGCAGGCTGCAGATCCGGTGGGCCTGCTTGGCGGGTACGCCGAACACCCGCAGCAGGTCCTCGGCGAGATGGTCGGAGGACTCGGCGTCGTCGCGACCAGGCTGGTCGTGGAGCAGCTGGCCCAGGCAGAACAGCGCTCCTGCGGTCATCGTGACTGCGAGGTCGATGTCGTCGACCTTGAAGCGGCCGGAGTCCACACCCGCCTGGATGTCCCTTCGGGCGCGCGGAGCCAGGCCGTCGTCGGAGCTCAGCAGGTGGAGGGCGTTGTTGAGCAGCACGCGGCTGAGCTCGGGCTCGCGGCGGTGAAGCCGCCCGGCGAGCCGGAAGCTGGTCGCGAAGACCTCGGCCGGATCGTCGATGTCCGCGGTCAGGGCGTCGAGCAGCTGCCCGTAGGCGTCCATGACCGACTCGACGGCGGCGTCGAAGAGCTGCTCCTTGGTCTCGAAGTGGTTGTAGAACGACCCCATGCCGACATCGGCGGCCTGGGTGATCTCCAGGATCGGGACGTTGGTCCGGCCATCGGCGATCAGGGTCTGCGCGGCCCGGATGAGGGCGGCTCGCGTGCGCGCCTTGCGTCGGTCCAGCCGGTTTCCCTGGTGGGTCGGCGCTTCGCTCATGGCCACTCCCTCGCTCGGCTGCAGCTGATCCTACCCACCTTCGACTCAGAACTGACGAATTCTTCAGAGCCTATTGACTGAACATATGCTCGTAAGTGACGATTTCGTCATCTACTCACGAGGAGCGGTGATGAGCACCCATCACGGGACCCACAGCGATCTGCACAGTGACCAGGGCGCCCGGCGTGGCGACCATCCAGGACGCGCGGCCAACCCGGTCATCAAGGTCGAGGACCTGGCCTGGCTGGAGTTCCAGAAGCCGGACCTCTCCGCGTCCGAGCGGTTCGCCCACGCCTTCGGGTTCGCCACCGTCTCCCGCAGCGCCGACGAGCTCCAGCTGCGTGGGAGCGACGCCGGCTCGACGTGCGTGGTCGTGCGGCGGGGGCCGTCGAAGTACCTCGGTGCGGCGTTCCGTGCCGCCGACCCGAGCGACGTCGTCCGGCTCGCCGACGCCACGAGGTCGAAGGCCGAGAAGCTGCCGGAGTCCCTGGGCGGGATCACGGTTGACCTCGCCGACCCCAGCGGGGCGCTGGTGCGGGTCGTGTCGGACACGCACCAGCTGGCCGAGCGACCGGGCCAGCCCACCCGCGCCTTCAACTTCGGCCACGAGGTCACCCGGACCAACGACACTCAGCGCCCGCCTCGTGAGCCGGCCGGGATCCAGCGGCTCGGCCATGTCGTCCTGCAGACGACCTCCTACCTCGAGACCCTGGACTGGTATCTCGAGCACCTGGGCCTGATCGTCAGTGACTTCAAGTACTTCGCCGGGCAGCGGGACCGCGGTCCGACGATGAGCTTCATCCGCTGCGACCGCGGCAGCACCCCCACCGACCACCACACGCTGGCGATGCTCCTCGGCCCTCGCAACCGGTACGTGCACTCGGCCTACCAGGTCGCCGATCTCGACACCCTGGCCGCAGGGGGCGAGCACCTGCTCGACCAGGGCTACCGGCGTTCGTGGGGGATCGGCCGCCACATCGAGGGCAGTCAGATCTTCGACTACTGGCGCGACCCCGATGGCTTCCTGGTCGAGCACTACGCCGACGGCGACCTGTTCGACCGCACCCTCGCTCCGGGCTGGTCGGAGATGACCGTCTCCGGGCTGGCCCAGTGGGGCCCTCCCGCCACCAAGGACTTCCTGGGGCTCACCGCCAAGGAGTCCCTCAGGGAGTTGGCCGCGATGCCCGGCGCGCTCCGTAGCCGGAACGAGTTCGACCTCACCCGCCTCCGTGGCCTCCTGAAAGCAGCGTCCCGATGACCCTCACCATCCTGCGAACCTCCGACGCGTGGTGGGTCCGTACGCCGAACGGCGCGGCCCGCATCGACACCACGGCCACGACCACGCGTGAGCTTCTCGCGGACCGCGCCGCGATCGACCTGGCGGTCTCGGCCAAGGACACCGTCGACGTGGAGAGTCTCCAGCTGGTGTCGCCGGTGACCGCGCCATGCCGGGTCGTCGCGCAGATGACCAACTTCGCAAGTCACGTCAAGGACGCCGGCCTGAAGCCGGAGTCGATCCCACTGACGTTCTTCCGCAAGGCCTCCGGATCGATCAGCGGGCCTCACGACGACATCGTCCGCCCGGCCCACGTCCGGCTCCTGGACTACGAGGTCGAGATCGGGGTCGTCCTGGGCCGGGAGCTGCCCGTAGGCGCCGAGGTCACCGAGGACAACTGGACCTCGTTCGTCGCGGGACTGGTGGTGACCAACGACGTGTCCGCCCGCGACGTGCAGCTGCCCAAGACCCAGTTCTACGAGGGGAAGTCGTACCCGACGTTCACTCCCGTGGGGCCGTCGCTGGTCCTTCTGGACGACGACGAGCTCGAGCGGTTCGGGGACCTCCGGCTTCAGCTGTGGGTCAACGGAGAGCCGCGTCAGAACGCGCTGGTCGACGGCGACATGGTCTACCCGCCGTGGCAGGCGTTGCAGGCTCTCAGTCGGTTCCAGCGGCTCGACCCCGGTGACCTCATGCTGACCGGGACTCCGGTGGGCACCGCCCTGAGCGCACCGCCCAAACCGGTCGAGATGATCGGCGCGCTCCTGCCGGCCGCGACCAAGTGGAAGCTGTTCTTCAAGGCACAGGCGAAGAACCCCAAGTACCTGAAGGGCGGCGACGTCGTCGAGCTGGCCGTCGCCACCGACGACGGCGCGATCGACCTCGGCTGCCAGCGCATGCTCGTCCGGGTCGAACGATGA
>JBAZRQ010000434.1:0-3204 GCA_041662925.1 Nocardioides sp.
CGCTGATGAACAGCGGCTTGCCGATCTCGCCATTGCTGCGCCCGTCGGCGACGAGCGCGAGGATCTCGCGCTCGCGGGCCGTCAGCGCGTCGGGGGTCGCGTCGCTGCGCTGGGGGACCGAGCCGAGCGCGCGGAGCTGGTCGAGGAGGGGCTGGGCGCCCAGGGCGTGAGCCGTGGTCCGGGCCAGGTCGCCCACCGCACGGGCGGCGGCCAGGTCGCCGCCGGCTCGCAGGATGCCGGCGAGGCCGACCCGGACGGCCGCGAGCTCGTGGACGTGCCCGAAGTCTTCGAACAGGGTCTCGGCCTCGCGCCAGGTCTCGACCAGGACCTCCTGGGGAGGTACGTCGACCCCGGCCAGCCACCGCGCGCGCAGCGTCTCGGCGTCTAGCCGCTTGACCCAGGCCCGCCCCTCGGGGCCCCAGTGGCCCGACGGGTCGGCGTAGCGGTCGAGCACGTTGTGGCCGTCGGCGAAGAGGCGGTCGACGGCGACGCCCTGCTCGGCCCGCTCGGCGGCGCTCATCCGCGGAAGCGAGGCGGCGATCGCGCCGATGGCCACCGCGGCCAGCCGGATCCGGGCGCTGAACCACGGGTGCCAGATCCGGGTGAGCACGGTGACCGCGTCGCCGTAGACGCCCAGCACACCGGCCGGGTCGTCGCGTCGTCCTGCCGCGATCATCTCCAGCTCGGCGGCGTGGATCGCGATCGCGCCCTCGCGCGTCCAGAACTTGCGCAACGCCTTGGCCGACGCCTCGACGTCGGCACCCCGCGCCTGCTCGACGTGCAGCCGCAGCGGGGTGAGCATCGCCCGGGGGATCGGCGGCGGCTTCGCGTCGGCGACGTCGGTCAGCCGGAGCACCTCGTCCCAGGCGCCGCGGTAGAGGTGCACCATGGCGAGCTGCCAGCGGGACTCGAACCCGTAGGGCGCCCACGGGATGCCCGCCGCCTCCGCCCGCTCGATCGCGCTGCCGAACCACGCGACCGCCTGGTCGAACTCGGCCCAGTCCTCGAAGGACCGGCCGAGGAAGAACCGCCCGCGCAGCTCGGCGTGGATCGCCCCCGCCCGCTCGGCCCGCACGACCGCCTCCTCCAGCGCGGCCCGCAGCCCCTCCTTGGGGCCGGCCTTCTTGAGCCCGCTCAGGGTGGTGATGGCGTCGGAGGCGAGCTCGTTGAGGTCGAGCCGCTCGGCCAGCGCGAGCGCGTCCATCCCTGCGGTCTGGGCCTCGTCGTAGCGACCGAACGCCGCCAGGATCCGCGCGTGGTTGGCCAGCACCCGGGCCCGCAGCGGGCTCTCCCCCTCGGGCGCCAGCGCCAGGGCCTGCGCGGACAGCACGATCGGGTCACCCTCGGTCTCGGTGATGTAGAGCGCGTTGGCCTGCGCGCTGAGCATCCGCGCGCGCCACACGTCGGAGGCGTCGTCCGGCAGCCGGTCGAGCTGCTCCTGGATCACCGCGATCGCCCGCTCGGGGTCGCCGCTCGCCGTGAGCGCGTCCGCCGTGGCCACCACCAGCTTGGACACGTCGACGTCGGTGGTGGCGCAGCGCTGCGGGTCGGCGAGCAGCTCCAGCGCCTGCTGGAAGTGGTACGCCGCCTCGTCGGGGCCGCCGACCGTCGAGGCCTCCTTGCCGGCGCGGATGCTCGCGCTGAGCGCGGTGTCCAGGTCGTTGGCCAGCCGTGCGTGCCGGGCCAGCTCGGCCGCGGTGCCGCGCGCGCTGCCCTCGCTGAGCGCCACGGCGTACTGCCGGTGCAGGCGGACCCGCTCCCCCGGCAGCAGGTCGTCGTAGACCGCCTCGCCGAGCAGCGCGTGGCGGAACGCGTAGTGGCCGCCCTCGGAGACCAGCACGTTCATCTCGACGGCCTTGCGCAGGCCCTCCTCGAGCGCGGTGGCGTCGAGGCCGGACGTCGCCTCGAGCATGTCGTGGGCGACCTTGCGGCCGCTCGCGCTCGCCGTGCGCACGACCTGGCGCGCGTTGTCGTCGAGGCGGTCCAGCCGGACCAGCAGCACGTCCGCGAGGTCGGCGGGCACCCAGCTGCCGGGGGTCGCCGCGGCGCTGGTGAGCTCCTCGACGAAGAACGCGTTGCCCTCGGCGCGCGCGACGATGTCGGCGAGCTCCTTCTCGGAGAGCCCGGAGGGCACCAGCTCGGTGATCAGGGCGCGGACCGCGTCGTCGGGCAGCGGCGCCAGGGCGATCCGGTCGACGCCGCGCAGCCGGGACCACTCGGCGACCTGGCGGCGCAGCGGGTGGCGGCGGTGGAGGTCGTCGGAGCGGTAGGACGCGACGACCGCCACCGGGCCGTCGAACGGGCGGGAGAAGAGGAAGCCGAGCAGGTCGCGGGTCGACTGGTCGGCCCAGTGCATGTCCTCGATGACCAGCAGGACCGGGCACTTCTCGGCCGCCGCCTCGAGCAGGGCGTGGACGGCGCCGAACAGGTCGGAGCGGTCGAGGGAGTGGGCGTCGTCGCTGCTGCCGTGGCCCTCGGTGGCCGACAGCACCCGCCGGCCGGGCTGGAGCCGGGCCAGCACGGGGTGGACGGCGGCGACGGTGTCGACGACGTCGGGGAGGTCGGTGGCGAGGCGGCCGAGGACCTCCGAGAAGGGCAGGTAGGGCAGTGCGCTGTCGCCGAAGTCGAGGCAGTGGCCCGCGACGACCTGCCAGCCCTCGGCGAGGGCGAGGTCGCGCAGCTCCATCAGCAGTCGGGTCTTGCCGACGCCGGCGTCGCCGGAGAGCAGGACGATGCCGTGCTGGGTGCGGGGCTCACCGGCCGCAGCCGGACGGACGCCGAGCGACGAAGCGATCTCCGTCAGCTCGGCGTCTCGTCCGACCATCGTGCGGCTCGTGTGCGCCATGGTCTCCATGATGTCGTGTCGGGTCGGCCGATAGTGGGTGCCGTGGGGCGCATCAGCCGTCGAGGTCGCTCTTCTCGGCGGGCCGGCGTACGAACGGGTTGCGCGAGCGACCCCGACGGTTGGCCGTGCCCTTGCGGACGCGGCTGGTGCGGTAGGTGCGGTTGATGCGGTAGTCGAGCTCGGCGGTGACGAAGATGCTCGGGTCGATCATGATGGTGGCTCCTCAGTTGCCTTTGCTGGGCCTCGGTGATGAGTCGAGGTTCGCTCTCTGAGGTAGCGCCCCACATCGGGCAGGTGCCTTAGGTTTGCCCCTGGCTGTGGGCGGGCTCCGCCTCAGGTGCCTTAGACGAGGCCGAGCG
>JBAZRQ010000435.1:0-3202 GCA_041662925.1 Nocardioides sp.
CACGATCTGCAGGCCGTTGTCGGCGCGCAACAGCTCCGAAGCCACCGTGATCGGTAGGTGGAACTCGGTCTCGTCGCCCAGGAGGGTCGAGCCGACGAGGACGTCGTTGAGGAACACGTCGACCTGAGCGTTGATCCCGTCGACGGCGGTGTGCATGCCCACCAGGTCGACGTGCAGCGAGTCGATCGGGCCGCCGAACTCGTCCTGGGGGATGCCCACGTAGGCGTCCGTCTGCCCCCACCCCGACAGGCGCAGCCGCTCGGCGCCGAGATCTGCCAGCGATGACCGGGTGTCGAGGTCGGAGCCGGCCACGTGCAGCGACATGCCTTCGGCGCTCTCGGCGTCCGCGATGGCCAGGGCGTCGGCGCGCAGCGCTCGCGCCGCGTCGACCAGGGCGGTGCCGGAGCCGGTGATCGTGAGGGTGGGGATCCCGCGCTCGACCCCGACCGTCGAGGTGACCGGCCCGCCCGCGTGCTGCGCCAAGCGCACCACTCGCTGCCCGGCCCCGACCCGCGGGATCGGCTCGCCCGCGGGGGACAGGGCGACCGGCACCGGTGCGGGGTACACCTGGCTGAGCGCGACCACGGCGGTGAGCCCCGCCTCGACCAGGTAGTCGTCCGCGGAGTCGGGTACGACGACGTCGACGCGGGACGCGGTGCCGGGCAGGAAGTCCGCAACGGTGGTGGGTGTCGACTCGCTGCCGGTGAAGTCGAGCGCCAGGCGGCTGAGGCGTGCCAGGACCGGCAAGCTGTCGGGGTTGCAGCCGCCAGCCGTCGCCGCGACGTACTCCAGACCGACGGAGACTGACCCGTCCGTCTCCAGGTCGCCGGGCGACACCGGGATGCTCACCCACTGGCTCGGCCGGGCCGGCACGGCTCGCACGACTCGCCCGTGGATCGAGATCCGGACCTGACCGTCGTCGGCGTTCTCCACGCTCAGTAGTCCGCGGAGCGCGCGCGGGGTGACGCCGTCGGGCACCTGGATACGGGTGACGTTGGGCTGCGAGCCCTGGGTCGTCAGCGACTGAGCGACGCCCAGCTCGTCGGCCGCGGCCGGAGCGCTCGGCGCTAGGAGCAAGCAGGCTGCGGCGAGGATCGCGGCAGCCGACGACAAGATCGTGTTCATCTGTTCCCCCAGGGCCCGGATCCGGCCCCCCCGGCCCGGGTCCTGCCCACAGACAATCCTAGGAGGGCGGCTCCCGGCTGTCCGGTGATTCGTGAGAGGTCTAGCCCTCGGATCGGTTGCGGGTGCGGGTGCGGTTGCGTGACAGCGGGGTGCCATCGACGCGCTCACCGCGGGCGCTCAGCGCCAGGGAGTACAAGGGCCGGTCCTGCGTCTCGACGTAGACCCTGCCGATGTAGCTGCCGATCACGCCCATCATGATCAGCTGCAGTCCGCTGAGCAGGAACATGCCGACCCCGAGGAACGCCCATCCGGGCACGGCCTGCTGCGGCATGAAGAGCCGCACGTAGAGGACGTAGGCGGCCAGCAGGATGCTCACCGCGGAGATGAGGAAGCCGAGCCGCG
This sequence comes from Nocardioides sp., assembly GCA_041662925.1. Taxonomy (GTDB): domain Bacteria; phylum Actinomycetota; class Actinomycetes; order Propionibacteriales; family Nocardioidaceae; genus Nocardioides. The sequence goes on from JBAZRQ010000435.1 coordinate 1,528, forward strand.
AGATCCAGCGCAGTGGGGCAGTGGAGAAGCCGAGGATGCCGTTGGCCGCGAACGCGATCATCTTGCGCAGCGGGTAGCCGGTCTTGCCGGCGTGGCGGTGGTCGCGGTCGAAGAGCAGCGCCTCCTGCCGGAAGCCGACGTGGGCCACGATGCCGCGCAGGAACCGCCCGTGCTCGCGGTAGCGGGCGACCTCGAGGGCCACCTTGTGGTCCATCAGGCGGAAGTCGCCGACGTTGCGGGGGATCTCGATGGAGGCGAGCCGGTCGAGGACCCAGTAGAAGAGGTAGGCCGTGGCCCGCTTGAAGAGGGAGTCCTGGCGGCTGCGGCGCTGGGCGTAGACGACGTCGACGCCGTCCTCCCACATCGAGATCATCTCGACGCTGACGCGCGGCGGGTCCTGGAGGTCGGTGTCCATGATGATCACGGCGTCGGCGTCGGTGGTGACGTCGAGGCCGGCGGTGACTGCGATCTGGTGACCGTAGTTGCGCGAGAAGCTCAGCACGGTGACCCGGCTGTCGGCCTGCCGCAGCCCGAGCAGCATCTCCAGGGAGTGGTCCCGGCTGCCGTCGTCGACGTAGACGAACTCGAAGTCGACGTCGGCGCGCTCCGCGGTCGCCTCGAGCAGTGCGCTGTGGAAGACCCCGATGTTCTCGCCCTCGTTGTAGACGGGGAGCACGTAGGCGATCTTGGGTCGGCTCACCTCTGCCTCGGCCACGGTCGGGCTGGGGGCGTGGTGCAGGTCAGACATGGGCTTCGCTCTCGTCGTCCTCGGTCAAGTCCGTATCGTGGCACGCCAGGAGTGACCGGACCCGGCCGACCCGGGTCGCGTTGGCGGTCCTCGAGAGGAGCGGGCAGTGGCGAGGTACGTCGACATACATCCGGTCAACCCGCAGCCGCGGCTGCTGAACATGGTCGCCGACGCCCTGCGCGACGACGCCCTGATCGCCTATCCGACCGACTCCGGCTATGCGCTGGGTTCGCGGATCGGCAACCGCGACGGCCGCGACCGGATCCTGCGGATCCGCGGTCTCGACGAGCGCCACCACTTCACGCTGGTGTGCAAGGACTTCTCGCAGCTCGGGCAGCTCGTGCACGTCGACAACTCGGCGTTCCGGGCGATCCGCGCGGCGACGCCCGGTCCCTACACGTTCATCCTCCCGGCGATGCCCGAGGTGCCGCGGCGGTTGCTGCACCCCAAGAAGCGCACCGTGGGTGTGCGGATCCCCGACCACGTCGTGGTCCAGGCGCTGCTGGAGACCCTCGGCGAGCCGCTGCTGACGAGCACGCTGATCCTCCCCGGCGAGACCGAGCCGCGCACCATGGGCTGGGAGATCAAGGAGGAGCTCGACCACGAGGTCGACCTGGTGATCGAGGCCGGTGACACGTCGGCCGAGCCGACCACCGTCGTCGACTGGTCGTCGGGCGTCCCGGAGGTCGTACGCCGTGGCGCGGGAGACCCAGACCGGTTCAGCTGAGACCGGTTCAGCTCAGGCCGGTTCAGCTGAACCGGCGCGACTCTTCCTGGTGGCGGTCGTCGGCCTGCAGGTCTGCCTCCGGCAGGACCTGGGTGATGCCGTCGAGGTCGGTGGCCGGCAGCACCCGCTGGCGGACGTAGAGCATGGCGAGGCAGAGCAGGTAGCCGACGACCAGCGCGATGCTGTGCTCGGAGAGCCCG
>JBAZRQ010000436.1:0-3195 GCA_041662925.1 Nocardioides sp.
CAGCGCGCTCGTGGCCGCTGAGGCGGGGTACGACGAGTTCCTCCTGATCGCGGTCATGTGCGGGCTGCTGGTGGCGATCGCCCTGGTGCTGTTCTCGCTGCCGACGCGAGTGCGGGCGCGGCTGCTGCTGCACCCCGCCCACACCGTCGCCGGGGAGACCGGGATCGGGGAGCTGCGGATCACCAACCTGCGCCTGGCCCCGATGTACCACCCCCTCGCCAGCATCCCGCTCGACGCCGCGCGCGACGAACGCCGCGGCGCGCAGCGCGTCCACATGCGGCTGCCGGTGCTGCGCCGAGGCGAGGAGGTGGTGGAGCGCTTCGACGTTCCCGCCGTACGCCGCGGCGTGCTGCAGGTCGGCCCCGCCGGCGCGCGGCGTACCGACCCGCTCGGGTTCTTCCAGCGCCACGCCGCCTGGGCGAAGCCGGTCGACCTCTTCGTGCGGCCCCGGATGGTGGGCGTCGAGTCACTCGGCACCGGGTCGGTGCGCGACCTCGAGGGCACGCCGAGCGACCAGATCTCGATGAGCGACCTGTCCTTCCACGCGCTGCGCGAGTACGTCGTCGGCGACGACCTGCGCCACGTCCACTGGCGCTCCTCGGCGCGCACCGGCCGGCTGCACGTGCGGCAGTACCACGACACCCGCCGCAGCCACACCGTCGTACTCGTCGACGACACCCGCGCCGCCTACGCCGACCCCGAGGACTTCGAGCTGGCGCTCTCGGTCGCCGCGTCGGTCGTGATGCGGGTGGCCCTCGACGAGTTCGACCTCAGCATGGTCTGCGGGCCCCAGGAGCTGACCGGCTCCGCCCACGAGGTGCTCGACGCCTTCTGTGTCTCCGAGCTGTCCGCCGGTGGCGACCTCCCGCTCGCTGCCGCCGCGGCCGCGGCCCTCGCGCGCGACGCGAGCCAGCTGATCGTCGTCTCGGGCGCGCTCGTCGACCCCGACGTACTGGCCCAGGTCCGCCTGTCGTTCCCGGAGGACGTGCAGTTCCTCGCCTTCCGAGCCGACCCGGCCGGCGATCCTCAGGCTCCACTCCTGGACGGACCGCACCTGCTGACCGTCACCGCGCTCGAGCTGCTGCCCGGACTGCTCGCGGCCTACCTGCGCGGAGTCATGCTGTGACCGCATCACCGGCTGGGTCACGGGCTGGGTCACCGCGGCCCCCCGCGGTCCAGGACTTCCACGTCTGGGACCTGCTCCTGGTCTTCGCCCTCACCGCGATCGCGCTGGTCGGGTGGGACTCGACCTTCCGAGGCGCCGGGTGGTGGGTCGCCGGAGGGATGGCGGCGCTCACCGGCGTGCTCATCGCGGTCCTGGTGGTCTCCGTGCGTGGGGGCCCGGAGGTCGTGGGCCTGCTGTTGCTGATCGTCTACTACCTGGTGTCCGGACCGATCGTGGACGGCACGCTGCGCCTCGACGGGCTGCGCACGATCGAGAACGGGGTGCGCGCCAACGTCGAGGGGTGGCCGATCCTGCTGGGCACCCATCCCCCGGTCGACGCGGAGGGGGCGGTGCTGCTTGCGCCGGTGCTGCTGTGCCTCGTCTCGGCCGGCATGGGCGCCGCGCTCGCCCTCAGTGGCACCCGCGTCGCCTGGCCCCTGGTCCCACCGACGCTGATGCTCGGTGCCGTCCTGGTGCTGGCCCAGCCCGAGCCGGTCTCGGTGCTGCTCCAGGGCGTCGGCTACGGCGCCGTCGCGATGCTGTGGATGCGGCTGCGCGGGCTGCGCGTCGACGAGGCCGCGCACGGGCGGGACCCCGCTCGCCTCTGGCGCCTGGTCGGCAGCGTCGTCCTGGTCGTGGTCACCGCGCTGGTGGCCGGGATGCTGGCGGGCACCACCGACCCGGGCGAGCGGTTCCTGCTCAGCCGCAGCCTCGCGCCGTACGACGTGACGTCGGAGACGACGCCCCTGGACACCTTCCGTGACTACACACGACAACGCGACCGCCCGGAGGGCAACGTCTACCGGAAGAGGCTCTTCACGGTCGAGGGTGCGCCGGAGGGGACCCGGCTGCGGTTGGCGGCGCTGGACACCTACGACGGCTCGTCCTGGAAGGCCGACAACGACACCGTCCCGGGGCGCGAGGACGACCGGTTCCTCCGGTTGTCCTCCACGATCACCAACCCCTGGCGGGGCCGCCAGGCGGCGATCACGGTCACGCCCACGAAGAGCTACACCCTGCCCTGGGTCCCCACGGTCGGCGCGGTGCAGTCCTTCCAGTTCCTCGGTCAGGCGCGCTCCGACGCGCTGTCGCACCTGCGCTACAACCCGGCCACCCAGACGGCGCTGATGGACGACGGGCTGGAGCCCGGCGACAGCTACCAGTTCACGACCGTGCTGACCGGTGGCCTCCTCATGCCCGATATGACAGCCTCGGAGCTCAAGACCCGGCAGGCCTGGGACGCCGCGGCGTTCCTGGAGTCGACCACCGACTCCTGGTCGAACGGCGCCTTCCCCTCGATCGCCGCCCTGTTCAAGGTGGCCGCGAAGCTCAAGCAGGTCGGGCGCTACAGCGACGGCTACGCCGACTGGGAGGGCATCTACCGCGCCGGGCACAGCCGGTCGCGAATCGGCGAGGACTTCTTGTTCGCGGTGCCGACGGTCGGCAACGACGAGCAGTACGCCGCGGCGATGGCGCTGCTGGCCAGCCGCTTGGGCATCGCAGCCCGGGTCGTCGTGGGCGCCGTCATCCCCAAGTCCGGAGTGGTGCGCGGGCGCGACATCCAGGCCTGGGTGGAGGTGCGGGTCGCGAACGGAAGCTGGCGCACCCTCCCCACCGAGATGTTCATGGGGCGCAAGCCCCCCAAGCGCGAGGAGGCCCGAGCCGTCCCCGGCATCCGCAACTTCCCCTTCGAGCCACAGCCGCCGACCCAGAGCGAGGCCGAGCAGGAGCAGCAGCGGGAGCAGGAGGAGGCCGAGCAGCAGCAGGCCGACGCTGAGAGTGCCTCGGGCGGCGTCCCGTGGGGCTGGCTGGTGCTCCTGCTGCTCGCCGTGCTGGTGGCCGCCGTACCTGTGACCAAGCTGGTGCGCCGCCGGCGGCGCCTCGGCGCCCGCCGGGTCACCGCCCGCTACGCCGGCGCCTGGCTCGAGCTGGTCGACCGCGCCCGCGACCTCGGCACGCCGGTGCCCGGCGGGCTGACCCGCCCGGCCGAGGCGCGCGCGCTGCAGGCGGCCCAGGAGGGCGAGCCGGAC
>JBAZRQ010000437.1:0-3190 GCA_041662925.1 Nocardioides sp.
GAACTCGAGGCCGTCGGGCAGCAGGTTGCCCATGTGGGCGTCGACCATGCCGAGCCCGACGTCGGAGTAGACCCGGTCGTGGATGGCGAGGTTGCGCGGGGCACCCACGGCGCGGACGAAGTCGACCGCCTCGGAGACCTTGAGCCACGGCGCCGAGACCGGCGTCAGCAGCAGGTCGACGGCTTCGCCGGGCGCGGTGAGCGAGTCGCCCGGGTGGTAGATCTTCGCGTCGCCCAGGCTCAGCACGTAGCCGCTGTTGAAGAAGCGCGGGTAGTCGGGGTGGATGACGGCGTGCAGCTCGCCGACCGCACGCACCGGGACGCCGGCGTCGAAGAGCTGGTCGGGAGTCACGACCGTGACCCGCTCGGCGACGTCGGGGGCGTCCTCGCGGATCCTGGCCGCGACGGCGTCGATCGTGAACACCGGGGCGTCACAGGCCCGCAGGTGGTCGGGCAGGTAGTGGTCGGGATGCTCGTGGGTGATCAGTACGGCGGTGGCGCCGTCGACGGCCTCGGCGTCGGTGAACATCCCGGGATCGAGTACGACGACCGCACCGTCGTGCTCGACCCTCACGCACGCGTGCCCGAACTTCGTGATCCGCATGCTCCGCAGACTATCCAGCCGGACGAGCCACGCCGACTACCTATGCTCGCGGCATGCCGACCGCACGCGAGTTCACGATCCGACCGGCCGAGCCGTCCGACGCGGAGGCGCTCGCCCACCTCCACCTGGACGTCTGGGACGACGCCTACACGGGGCTGATGCCCCAGCAGATCCTCGACGACCGCCGCGCCGACGTGGACCGACGGGTCGCCAAGTGGCGGGAGATCCTCGCGGCGGACGAGACGACCCTGCTCGCCGAAGGGGACGACGGGCTGATCGGCTTCGCGTCCGCCGGCCAGGGTCGCGACAACGACGTCGACACCGAGCTGGAGCTGAAGGCGCTCTACGTCCGGGCGTCGTGGTGGGGCACCGGCGTGGGCATCGCGCTCTTCCAGCAAGCGGTCGGCGACCGGGCGGCGTACCTGTGGGTGCTGGCGTCCAACGCCCGCGCGATCAGCTTCTACGAGCGCCAGGGGTTCCGTCTCGACGGCGTCGAGGACGAGCACGACGAGGGGCTCCACGTCCGGATGGTGCGCGCCGGCACCGAGTGACTGTCCGGTCACGTTCTCTGGTCCGCGCATACGCGTCGCGGAATGCTGGGAACAGGAGGCAGGTCATGGACGTTCAGCGCATCCGCACCCTGAGGCGTCTCGGCGCTCTTTCCCTGACGGCGGTCCTCGTCCTCGGCGCCTGCGGTGGCGGGGACGACGAGCCCACCGACACGGCGTCGGCCCCGGAGGACACCACCTCGGCGACCGACACGGGCCCGGCCGACGAGGCCGTCGACACCGAGGTACCCGACCTCTGCGGTCTCTTTACCGCGGAGGACTTCGAAGCGGTGATCGGGGAGCCCGCCGGCCCCCCGGAGACGCAGGAGCCACTGGGCGCGATCCGGGGCACGTGCAGCATGAGCGCGGAGGCCGGCTTCCCGATGGTCATGGTCGCGGCCTACGACGAGGCGGACCGCGAAGCCACCCTCGCGATGGTCGACGCCGAACCGGCCGACGACCTCGGCGTCGAGGCCTACTGGGACGACACGATGGGCCTGGTCATCCCGATGGAAGGCAAGGACTGGTACCTGCAGGTCCTGTCCCTCGGCGGCGGCGCCGACCGAGAGACCTCGGTCCAGGTCGCGGAGATCGTGCTCGACCGGCTCTGACCTCGCGGTGCCTAGGGCCGCGATAGCGACGTCTCGAGCTCCTGGATCAACGACCGCGCGTCGTGGGGACCGAGCACCCGCTGGTCCCCCACGAAGAACGTGGGCGTCCCACGCGCGCCGCTCGCGTCGGCGCCGAGCACGTCACGGCGGATGTGCTCGGCCAGCCGCTCGTCCTCCAGGTCGCGCAGGAACTGCTCGACGTCGAGGTCCAGCTCCGCCGCATAGCCGACGAGGTCTTGCAGCTCGAGCTCGTCCTGCCGCCGGAAGAGCAGGTCGTGCATCTCCCAGAAGCGGCCCTGCACACCCGCGGCCTCGGCGGCGAGCGCCGCAAGTTCGGCGTGGGGGTGCACGTCGAGAGGCAGGTGCCGGGCGACGTAGCGCAGCCGGTCACCGAAGTGGCGGCGCACCTCCTCGGCCGCACCCGTGGCCTTCGCGCAGAAGGGGCACTCGAAGTCGAGGTACTCCACCAGCGTCAGCGAGGCGTCGACCGGACCGCGGATGTGGTCGCGGTCGGGGTCGACCGGCTCGCTGAGGACGCGTGGCAGGGCAGCGTCGCCCTGGCCGAGGAAACGCCGGGCACCGCGGAACAGGACCCACCCCACCATGCTCGCGAGGGCCGCGGCCATCAGGACCCCCACGGTCGCCTGCGCCTGGAGGGCCTCGCTGTCGAGCGCGAGACCGACGATCAGCAGCGAGACCGTGAACCCGATCCCCGACAAGGCACCTCCCGCCACAACGTGCCCGGCGCCCACGCCCTGCGGCAGCTCCCCGATGCCGAGCCGCATCGAGCCGAGGGCGCCGACCCCGATGCCCACGGTCTTGCCGACCACCAGCCCGACGACCACGCCCCAGGTCACCGGGGAGCGCAGGGCATCACCCAGCACGCCGTCACCCAGGTCGACGCCGGCGTTGGCGAGCGCGAAGACCGGCACGACGACGTAGCTCGTGACGCCGTGCAGCGCCTCCTGGAGCCGCTCGTTGACCGAGATCGCCCGGATCAGTCCCTGGCGCGCGACGCGCTGCACCCCCGGCAACGGCGACTGCCGGAACGCCCGGAACTGCGAGGCAGCCGAGTCGACCAGCCCCCGGGACGGCTCCAGGGCAGGGATCAGCAGCCCGGCGATCATGCCGGCGATCGACGCGTGCAGCCCGGACTCCAGGGTGGCCACCCAGAGCACGACCACGACGAAAACGTACGGCGCGGCCCGCCACTCCCCGACCCGGGCGAGCACGGCCAGCACCACGAGACAGACGGCGGCCACGGCCAGCGGGACCAGGTCGAGGGAGTCGGAGTAGACGACGCCGATCACGGTGACCGCGACGATGTCGTCGATGACGGTGAGCGTGAGCAGGAAGATCCGCAGCTGGGTGGACACCGCCGGTCCGACCAGGGCCAGGACCCCGAGCAGGAAGGCCGTGTCGGTGCCG
>JBAZRQ010000438.1:0-3188 GCA_041662925.1 Nocardioides sp.
GCGCCTCCACCCCGCGCGGGTTGCTGACCAGCCCGGCGTCGACGGCGATGACGACCTTGGTGACGCGTGGCCCGGTCACGGTCTCGTTGCCGAGGTCGCGCCCGACCGTCTCGGGGCGGCAGTCGATCTCGACCAGGACGGCCGTGCAGCCCTTGTACTCCTTGTGGATGGCGATGCCCTGGGCCGTGCCCTTCGGCATCGAGCGGCCCCAGCGGCCCTTCTCGGCCACCGTGCGCAGCGCGGCCTTGACCCGCTCGTTCTTGAGCAGCCTGAGCCGGAACGCGAGCGGGTCCTGGCCGGCCTTCTTGGCCAGCTGGTCGACCGTCAGCTCGGCGGCGGTGCAGACATCGGGCGAGTAGATGTTGCGCATCGACCCGGTGCTGAACCGGTCCTCGAACTCCAGCGGCTCGTTGAGCTGCTGCGTGAGGACCCCGAAGTTGTAGGGCAGCTCCTGGGTGAGCGTGAAGATCGTCTCCGCGAACCCGAGACCGCCCACCCCGAGCGGGTCGAGCTCGTCAGCCTGCGACGTCAGCATCTCGCCGAGCCCGTGGCTGAAGTCGGTCGTGACGCTGGTGTGGCGCTGCTCGAAGCTGAGCACCTCGCCGCCGAGGATCGTGGCGCGCACGCGCGAGGTCGCCATCGGGTGCAGCCGGCCCTGGCGCGGCTCGTCGGCCCGGTGCCACATCAGCTTGACCGGCTTGCCCATGGCCTTGGAGATCGTGGCCGCCTCGACGGCGTGGTCCCCGAACAGCTTGTGCCCGAACGACCCGCCTCCGGTGATCACGTTGACCTTCACCTGGTCCTGACGCAGACCGACGGCCTTCGCGACGTTCTGCTGGGCCAGGATCGGCACCTTGAGACCGGCCCAGATGGTGGCCCGGTCGGCGCGGACGTCGGCGATGGCGGCGTACGGCTCGAGCGCGGCGCTGCTGCGGAACATGAACGCGAAGCCGGTCTCGACGGTCTCCGCCAGGATCGGCACCTCCGGCACCGCCATCGGCAGCTCTTGGCCACGCAGCTTGGACAACACCGTGCTGTCGGACTCCCCGGCGACCGGGCCGGGGTTCCAGTCCACATCCATCTCCCGGATCGCGTCGATGCACTGACCGAAGGTCCGGGCGCGTACGGCGATGCCGGTGGGGACTTTGGCGACATGGGTGACGCCGGGCAGCCCCAGGATCCGCGCCCGGTTGTTGAGGCGCTTGGGGGTGCCGCCGTGCGTGGGCGCCCGGCAGACCATGGTCGGCAGCGCGCCGGGGACGTCGAGGTCGGTGGTGAACTGCTTCTTGCCCGTGACGGCGTCGCGGGCGTCCAGCCGGTTGCGCGGCTTGCCGATGACGCGGAAGTCCTCCTTGGGCCGCAGGGCCACCTCGACTGCCTCGACGACCTGGCTCGCGGCGGCGGACGCCAGCTCGCCGTACGTCGCGTTGTGGCCGAGTGCGTCGCTGACGACGCCGCCGGTGGTGGTGAGCCGGTCGGCGGTCGTGCCGAACAGGATCGCCGCGGCCTCGAGCAGGCGCTGGCGGGCGAGAGCGCCGGCCACGCGGATCGGCGTATAGGTCGAGAACGTGGTGTTGGAGCCGCCCGTGAGCTGGTTCATCAGCAGCTCGGGCCGTGCCGGAGCCAGCGTGACGCTCACCTTGTCCAGGGGAAGATCGAGCTCCTCGGCGAGGATCATCGCCGTCGAGGTCAAGATGCCCTGGCCGACCTCGGACCGGGGCAGGGCGAACGACGCGGTGCCGTCGCGGTTGATCGTGACCGTGATCAGCTGCGCGGTCGGCAGCGCGGCGTCGGTCTGCAGGTCCTCGAGGTCGTAGAGCTCCGGTATCTGCGGACCCGACGGGACCGCCGCCCGGGCGGGCCGGGCCATGGTCAGGTCGGCCGCGACGACGAGCGTGCTGCCCGCCATCACGTAACCGAGGAAGCTCCGGCGGCCGAGACCGGCCGGTGCTGCTGCTGCCGGTGCTGCTGCTTCGTGCGCGCGGTCGTGCTCCGAGACGGTCATGTACACCCCATGTACGAGCGACGCCCCGAGGTGGACCCCGGTGTACAAGCGCACTCTAGATGTACACAGTGACAGACGACACAAGCCGACCCGACCGCTGACCCGTCAGAAACTTCCTGACGGGTCAGCGCGGTCGGTGGTGAGTTTGTGACGGGTCAGCGGGATTGGCGGTGAGTTTGTGACGGGTCAGCGGGCGAGGTTGCGCAGGAGGAGGGCCTCGGCGAGGACGACGCGCTCGAACTCCGCGAGGTGCAGGCCCTCGTTGGCGCCGTGGGCGCGGGTGTCGGGGTCCTCGACCCCGGTCACCAGCACGCTGGCCTCGGGGAAGGCCTCGAGGAACTCCGCGATGAACGGGATCGACCCGCCCACACCCATGTCGACCGGTGCGACGCCGTCCCAGGCCTCCTCGAACGCGGCGCGAGCGGCGTCGTACGCCGGACCGGTGGCGTCGATCCGCGTGGCCTCGCCGGTGTCGACGACGGTGACGGTGAGCTCGGCGCCCCACGGGACGTGGGCCTCGAGGTGGGTCTTGAGACAGGCGAGCGCGTTGGCGCAGGTGTCACCGGGGGCGACGCGCAGGCTGATCTTGGCGCGAGCGGCAGCGACCAGGGTGTTGCTGGCGCCGTCGACCTTGGGGGCGTCGAGGCCGGTGATGGAGAGCGCGGGCTTGGTCCACAGGCGCTCGACCGCCGAACCGGTGCCGATCCACTCGACGCTCGGGAGGGCGCCGGACTCGGCGCGCAGACGCTCCTCGGGGTAGGTCACGTCGGCCGCGGGGCCGTGGAAGAGTCCCGCGATGGCGACGTCGCCGGCGTCGTCGTGGAGGCTCGCGATCACACGGCTGAGCGCGATCAGCGCATCCGGGACGAGGCCGCCCCACATGCCGGAGTGGACCGCGTGGGTGAGTGTGCGCACCTCGACGTCGACGCGGACCAGGCCGCGCAGGCTGGTGGTGAGCGCCGGCTCGCCGATGTCCCAGTTGCCGGAGTCGGCGATCACGATCACGTCGGCACGCAGGGACTCGTGGTGCGCCTTGAGCAGGGCGGGCAGGGAGTCCGAGCCGACCTCCTCCTCGCCCTCGATGAACATCGTGACGCTGACCGGGAGGTCGTCGCCGAAGACCCGCAGCGCGCCGAGGTGGGCGGCGATGCCGGCCTTGTCGTCGGCGGCGCCGCGCGCGAAG
>JBAZRQ010000439.1:0-3185 GCA_041662925.1 Nocardioides sp.
CACGCGCGGCTCGTTCGACAGGTTGACCGCGACGGTCACCGAGCCCCGCTCCATCACGAACGTGCGGGCGTCCTCGTCGACCCGGCACGAGGTCCGCAGGAACGACGGGTCGGTGAGGTCGGGCAGCGTACGGCGGAGCTCGGCGAGACGGCGGTAGACCGCGAGGATCCGCGCGTGCCGGCCGGAGCCCAGCTCGGACCAGTCGAGCTTGGAGCGGCGGAAGGTCTCGGGGTCCTGCGGGTCGGGGACGACCGCGGGGTCCCAGCCCATCTTCTCGAACTCCGCGATCCGGCCCTCGGCCGTCGCCTTGCCCAGCTCGGGCTCCGGGTGGGAGGTGAAGAACTGGAACGGTTCGGAGGCCGCCCACTCCTCGCCCTGGAAGAGCATCGGCGTGAAGGGGCCGGCCAGGGTCAGCAGCGCGGCGCAGGCCAGCTGGTCGCCGTCGAGGTGCTCGGTGATCCGGTCGCCGACCGCGCGGTTGCCGATCTGGTCGTGGTTCTGGCTGCAGACGACCAGGCGCCAGGTGGGCATGGCCGCGGTGTCGATCGGCACGCCGTGGTCGCGCTCGCGGAACGACGAGAACGTCCCGTCGTGGAAGAAGCCGCGCTCCATCACCTTCGCGAGGGCGGCCAGCGGCTCGAAGTCGGCATAGTAGCCCTCGGTCTCACCGGTCAGCGCGACGTGCACGGCGTGGTGGAAGTCGTCGCTCCACTGGGCGTCGAGGCCGTAGCCGCCCGCCTCCCGCGGCGTGACCAGCCGCGGGTCGTTGAGGTCGGACTCCGCGATCAGCGTGAGCGGGCGCCGCTGGTGGGCGGAGTAGCCGGCCACCTCGACCGCCATCTCCTCCAGCAGGTGCGTCTCGGAGGTGTCCGACAGGGCGTGCACGGCGTCGAGCCGCAGCCCGTCGACGTGGTAGTCGCTCAGCCACAGCCGCACGTTGTCGAGGATGTAGCGGCGCACCTCCGCCGAGCCCTCCTCGTCGAGGTTGACCAGGTCGCCCCAGGTGTTGGCGCCGGACTTGAGATAGGGACCGTAGAGCGGGAGGTAGTTGCCCGAGGGCCCCAGGTGGTTGTGGACGACGTCCTGGATCACGCCGAGCCCGGCCGCGTGGCAACCGTCGACGAAGCGCTGGTAGGCCTCGGGGCCGCCGTACTCCTCGGTGACCGCCGACCAGAGGACCCCGTCGTAGCCCCAGTTGTGGGTGCCGTTGACGGCGTTGACCGGCATCACCTCGACGAAGTCGACGCCGATCGAGCGCAGGTGGTCGAGCCGCCCCAGGGCCGCGTCGAACGTGCCCTCGGGCGTGAACGTCCCGATGTGGAGCTCGTAGATGACCGACCCGGCGAGCTGCCGGCCGGTCCAGTCGCCGTCGCTCCAGTCGTACGCCGACGGGTCGAAGGTGCGCGAGCGCTCGTGCACCCCGTGGGGCTGGCGCAGCGAGCGCGGGTCGGGCCGCACGGTCTCGTCGTCGTCGAGCAGGAAGCCGTAGTCGACCTCGCCGTCCGGCACCGGACCGGACGGGGTCCACCAGTCGCCGTCGCCGCGGGTCATCTCGACGACCTCGTCGCCGACGCTCAGCCGCACCCGCGACGGGCGCGGGGCCCACACGTCGAAGCGTCCTCTTGTCCGGTGCTGGGTCATGAGTCCTCCTTGACCAGCAGCGCGACGGGCAGGTCTCGCAGCACGTCGGCCACCTCGGTCGAGACCACCCGTCCGGTCAGTACGTCGCGCCACCGGCCGTCCGGCAGCGCCAGCGTGGTGTCGCCCCAGCCGCCGCGGGCGGCGAGGCCGACCGGCAGCCGGGTGACGACCGTGACCGCTCCCCCGCGGTCGAAGGCGAGCACGTGGTCGGCCGCCTCGCCGGACGCCGCCACGGGTGAGTACGACGTGAACAGTGCGGGCCGGTCGCGGCGCAGGGTCAGCGCCCGGGTCGTGACCAGCAGCTTGTCGACGCCGAGGTCGTCGAGCCCGACCGACGGCGCGGGAGCACGCTCCCCCAGCCCGGCCAGGAGCCCGGCGCGGGCGTCGAGGTCGACCGGGCGCCGGTTGTCGGGGTCGACCAGGCTCTGCTCCCACAGCTCGCTGCCCTGGTAGACGTCGGGCACCCCGGGCATCGTGATCGCCATCAGCTTGGCCGCCAGGGAGTTGACCCAGCCGGGCCCGACGACGCGCTCGAGCAGCCCGTCGAGGACCTTGGCCACCTCCGGGTCGTCGAAAGCGGCGTCGACCAGCCCGTGCACGGCAGCCTCGTAGTCGGCGTTGGGCTCGGTCCACAGCGTGCGGTCGCCGGCCTCGCGCATCGCCTTCTCGGCGTAGGCGTGCAGCCGCTCGCGCGACGCCGGCCAGGCACCGAGCACGGCCTGCCACAGCAGCGAGGCGAAGCCGGGGTCGGGTGCGGGGGCCAGCTCGAGCAGCATCGACAGCGACTCCTCCCACACGTCGGGGAGCTCGGCGAGCACGGTGATCCGGGCCCGCACGTCCTCGCCGCGCTTGGTGTCGTGCGTCGAGAGCGCGGTCATCGCGTGCGGCCAGGTCTCCTGGCGCACGGCCATGCGGCGGTGCCACTCCTCGACGTCGACGCAGAACACGCTGGGGTCGCCGCCGACCTCGTTGAGCGAGGTGAGCCGGGAGTAGCGGTAGAACGCGGTGTCCTCCACGCCCTTGGCCATCACCATGCCGCTGGTCTGCTGGAAGCGCAGCGCGGCCTCCGCGGCCGGGTCGCCGAGCACCGGCTCCAGGGCGTCGAACGCGTCGGCCAGGTCGGGGCGGGAGCTCCGTGCCGCGGCGAAGCCGGCGTCGAGGTGGGCGCGCTCGTCGGGCAGGTAGGAGCGGTAGACCGGGAAGCAGGCGAGCAGCTCGGCCACGGCGTCCTCGAGCGGCGCGACGCCGGTCGCGTCGGTCACCGAGGCGGGCAGGTCCCGCACGATCCGGCGTACCTCGGAGTCCAGGATGCCGTCGGCGATCATCCGCTTGGTGCCGCGGATGAGGGCGTGCCAGTCGACCTCGCCGCCCCGCAGCCGGGACTCCAGGTCGTCCAGCGGACCCTGGCCGGCCGGGTCGGTGAGCACCCGGTCGACGAGGCCGAGCGCGTCATAGCCGGTGGTGCCGGCGGTGGCCCAGGAGCGGGGCAGCTCCTCGCCCTCCTCGAGGATCTTCTCGACGAGGACGTAGGCGCCGCCGGTGAG
>JBAZRQ010000440.1:0-3183 GCA_041662925.1 Nocardioides sp.
CCCCAAGGGCGTTGGCGCCTCTACATCCGCCGCGGCACCCGCATCGACCCGGTCGTGGTCGGTGCCGGCCAGGAGCACGGCATCCGGCCCGGGACCGAGAACGTGGCCAGCGTCGTCGGCTTGGGCGCAGCGTGCGCCCGTGCCGCGGTGAACCTGGTCGCCGAGGCCGAGCGGATCGGCGACCTACGCGACCGACTCTGGTCCCAGCTCGCTGCGATGATCCCCGGCATCGTCCGACTCGGCGACTCGGCGCACGCGCTGCCGAACACGCTGAGCATCTCGGTCCCCGGCGCGCGTGGTCCGGACGTCCTGGCCAGCTGCCCCGCGATCGCCGCCTCCACCGGATCGGCCTGCCACACAGGGGAAATCGAGCCGTCGGCCGTGCTGGTTGCCATGGGGGTGAACGCCGAGACAGCCGCTGGGGCGATCCGGCTGTCCCTGGGCCGACACACCACTTCCGACCAGGTCTCGGCTTCGGCCACTGCCATCACGGCCGCAGCCAGCACGCTGACGGCCTGATCGACCTGAATCGCACCGTGTCTGGGGAGCCCGCGTCAGCAGCCGCGACCATGGGCTCTGTCGGTGGGGACACCGCGAGTAAGTGGATGCGTCGCGCAATCCTCATTCGAAATAGTCGACCGTAATCGTGGTAGGCCCCCGGCAATGGTCCGGGCGGCATGCCTTCAACGGCAACGGAGTTACGCTCCCGGCATGACCTCAGCAACGCAGGGGGTAGCGCGTGTTCACGTCGCTGCGCCCGCCGAGTACGTCTATGCGTTGATCTCGGACGTGAGCCGAATGGGGGACTGGTCACCCGAGACCGACAACTGTGAATGGCTCGACGGCGCAACCAGCGCGGCGGCCGGGGTCCGGTTCCGTGGCGCCAACCATCTGGGTCCGGTCAAGTGGCACACCGAGTGCATCATCACAGCTGCCACACCAGGCGAAGAGTTCGCATTCAGTGTGATGCACCCTGACGGTCGCGAAGAGACCCGCTGGCGCTATCTCCTCACACCCACCGAAACCGGGACCGAAGTCGTTGAGTCCTACGAGTTCCTCTGGTGCCCGGTAACCAATCGCATCCTGGAGACCTTCATCCCACGAGACCGCCAATTGCGCCGTGGGATTCAGCAGACCCTGACCAGACTCGCAGCGGCTGCCGAAGCCGTTTACGCGGCTTCCGTGCAGGGGTCATGACCGAGAGGGCTGAATTCAATCGGTCCTTGCAACGGTGGGCCCCGAGAATCGCACGTGTTGGGCGTACACCTCGACCGGCGTTCTCCAGCCGCGAAGCTCGCGCCTCCTAGAATCGCGTCGAGGAGGCGGCGTCATGACAGACCCCTCGGCTATCGACAAGCTGCCGGCGCAGGCCCGGAGCAACCTCACCCGGGTGCCGGTCGAAGAGCTCGCCGATGAAGTCGCCCAGGGAGCGATCCTCATCGACATCCGACCACTCGAGCAGCGCCGGCGCGACGGTGACCTGCCCGGCGCCGTCGTGATCGATCGCAACGTCCTGGAATGGCGACTCGACCCGTCCTCGCCGCACCGGTTGCCTATCGCGACCGGTGCCGACATGCGACTGATCATCGTCTGCAACGAGGGGTACAGCTCGAGCCTGGCCGCTGCGACGTTGCACGAGTTGGGGATGCGATCCGCCACGGATCTGGTCGGCGGATTCCAAGCCTGGCGCACTTGGTCGACGCCTGGATGACCTATCGAGCCAACCGGTCGAACCCTCGCGCGGTCGCGACCGCGCTCGGGCGGCAGCTGGATTCGACAGGTCATCGAAATGTCATCAGAAACGACGGGCAAACGTCCCGAGACGTTCCGATACAGTTGGAGGCGTCCGATGGGGAATCTCCTCAAGAACCCGAGGTTTTCCAAGGGGACCCGAGAGTTGCAGTAGCCCGGGACAGGCCTCCGATCATGTCCAGAGGTCGCAGGTTCAATACTCACCCCCGTTCCGTGCAGAATGCGTGCAGGAGTGTCGACCAGTACTCCCGCTCGTAGAGCACTGACCTGCGAAGACTCACTCGGTGCGACCCGCCCTCTCGAGGCGGTAGGTCTAGAGCTTCGCCAGCTTGCCGACTGAGTCGCGCAGCGCGTCTTCCCCGGCCCGGACGTAGTGATTCAGGACAGTGGTGAGTTTGTCACCAAGGTACTGGGCGACGACCTCCCATGGCTCGCCCAGCTCCTCGTGGAACCACTTGGTCGCGGCATGGTGCCGCAGGTTGCGGTAGACGATCGTGCGCGGCCAGGCATTGCCGGGGTCGTTCTCGTCGACCCAGGCGCGGACACGATGCCACCGTTCGTTGTGCAGTTCAGGCTTGACGGGCAGACCTGTGACGGTGTCTACGAAGAGCCAGAGTTCTTCCTCAGGCGGCACGGGGTAGTTCCACCATGCGAGGTTTCTGTCCGGTTCGCGGGCCGCAAGGTCTGCTCGTCGCTGCCGCTCGGCCTCCTGCGCGTTGAGGACTTGCTGTAGTGAGGCATTCTCGAGTAGCCCGAACAGGTCCTTGGCGCGGGGGAGCAGCTCGCCCTGCATGAGTGATCCGGGGAGTGGCACTTCGTGGAGCACGCGGTTCTTCACCGGACCGCGGAATCCTGACTGGCCACGAGGTGTGATCCACGAGCCGTTGACGAGGACGTATCCACGGTCGAACCACACGTCAATCGCCCGCAATGCGTTCTGCTCGCCCAGGCGGAGGCCGCCGAAGCCAGCAACTCGGATCTTTGTGCCGAGAAGTGGGAGCCGGGTCATCAGGTCGTCAGTGCCCTTGATTCCGCAGAGCTTGTCCGCGGCGGACGCCATTGCGTGTACTTGACGCGTCTCGGGGCGTAGCCGCGGATCGACGAACTGGGCGGTGGCTCCGTGGAGGACCGTTGTGCGTCCGAGCTCCAGTCCGTCGAGGGGGTCGACGCTTCGGTCGAGCCACCCGAGCCGCCAGGCGAGTTTGCGCATCGCGGCCATTTGGCCCCGAAGGTCCTCGCGCCCCCGGACGGAGAAGATGGTCTTGGATCCCTTCTCCATGACCTTCCGGCTGTCCTCCACTCGCCACTTCGCAACGGGGACGTCGCCGATGGTGGGCAGGATGTGTGCGTTCAGCTTCGACTCGCGCTGCTCCATCGTCCGGGGCTGCTTGCCGCGCTCGACACTGTCCTTCAGGTACGCCTCGCCGAGCG
>JBAZRQ010000441.1:0-594 GCA_041662925.1 Nocardioides sp.
CGCCAAGGTCACCGGATCTACCCGAGCTCGGTGATCCTCGAGGGGATGGGCACCAACTTCACGGTGCTCAGCAACATGGACCGTCTCGACTTCGGCCTCCACGTCGACCCCGACCTGGTGCCCGACCCGTGGGCGATCGCCGACGCGGTCCCCCGCGCCCTGGCCGAGCTGTTCGAGGCCAGCGGGCTCGGCGCACCGACACCGGTGGCCGACCCGTTCGCCGTGGCCGAGCCCGTCTTCCCCGCCGTCACCATCCCGGCGCCCACGAGGGCCCGGGCCACTGCGAAGGCAGGTGCCTGACATGGAGCGGATGACCGGTCCCGACGCGCTGATGCTCAACATGGAGTGCGCCACCGTCCCGATGCACACGCTCAAGATCGTGGTGCTCGACCCGAGCACGCGGGGGCGGCACGTCACGCTGCCCGAGCTGCGCGCCGCGGTGGCGCCCTACCTCGGCCTCGTGCCGCGGGCCACCCAGAAGGTCTACGCCGCCCCTGGGTGCGGCGGCCGGCCGTTCTGGGTGCACGACCCGGGCTTCGACCTGGACCGGCACCTCGACCAGGTCACCCTCGCCGACGGCAGCCGGGCCGGGCC
>JBAZRQ010000441.1:604-3178 GCA_041662925.1 Nocardioides sp.
CCAGCTCTGCGCGCGCCTCGCCGAGCGCCACCTCGACCGCAGCCGCCCGCTCTGGTCGATGACCCTGGTGCACGGGCTGAGCGACGGCCGCCAGGCCGTTGTCGTCCGGCTGCACCACGCGGTGAGCGACGGGCTCGCGGCACTCAACACGTTCCTCGCGGCCAGCACCGAGGAGCGCGGCGCCACGGCGCCGATCGCGCCCGAGGAGCCGGCCGTCGCTCCCGCGCCGCACGAGGTACGCCGCCAGCTCCGGCGCGACCTCCCCGGCGCCCTGGCCGGGATCCCCCGCCTGGTCCGCACCGGACTCGCGACCCGGCGCGCCACCGTCGGCTTCGACGGGTGGGCGCACGTGCCCGCCACCCTGGGTGGCGAGCGCTCCAGCTTCAACGCCCGCGGCGGTGTGGCCCGGGTGTGCGCGAGCGGCGAGCTCGACCTCGCCCAGCTCAAGCGGGTCGGCCGCGCCACCGGCGCCACCGTCAACGGCGTCCTGCACGCGGTCATCGCCGGCGCGATGCGCGAGGAGTACGCCGCCCGCGGCGACTCGCTCGACCGGCCGGCCGTGGCGACGTTCGGAGTCGCCGCCGACACCGCCTCCGACCGGCGCTGGGGCAACCAGATCGCCCCGGCCAGCGTCTACCTCCACGTCGACATCGCCGACGCCGCCGAGCGCCTCCGGGCCACGGCCCGCAGCTGCCTGCTGGGCGTCGAGCTGCGCCGCCGCCGCGGGTTCGAGCTGACCGAGCAGGCCTTCGCCTACGTGCCGCGCCTCGCGCCCGCCGTCCGCCAGCTGTTCGCACCACACGTCCCCAAGGTGGTCAACCACATCACCACCGCCAACGTGGCCGGCCCGCGCCACACCCGCTGGTTCGGCGACGTCGCGGTCGCCGACTGGATCTCGTTCGCCGTGGCCGTGGCGCCCGCCGACGTCAACCTCACGGCGTACTCCTACGCCGGCCGGCTCAGCATCGGCCTGGTCGCGACGCCCGAGTCGATGCCCGACCCGGCGGCCTTCCTCGGGCGCCTGCAGCCGGCGCTCGACGAGCTGCTCGCCGTCGCCGAAGGCGCCGAGACCCCCACACCTGAGGGCGTGGCTTCCGTTGCGTGACCGCGTGACGTCCGTCCTCGAGCTCGCCGAGTCGACCCGCGCCCGGGTGTGGCTCTTCGGCTGCGTCGTGCCCCGCGCCGTCGCCACCTCGGTCGCCGCCAGCAAGCGCTCCGAGGAGTCGGGCATCCCCGCCTGGAACCTCGGGATCCGCGAGTTCGGCGAGACCGCGACCGACGAGCTGTTCATCGCCATCAGCGCGCTCTACCGCGCGGTGCCCCACGTCGACGACGTGCAGGCCTCGGTGGAGGCGTGCGCCGCCGCGGCACCGGAGCTCGAGGCGCTCGGCGTCGCGGGCGCCCACCGGCCGCCGCCGCCGCTCGCGACCCTCGGGCTGCGGCGTCGCAAGGTCGGCCGGCTGCACTTCGAGCACCTCGAGTTCGAGAGCCGGCCCGACCTGCCGCCGTCCCTCATGGAGGCCGGCTACGGCAAGGTCGAGGTCGCGCACGCCCGGATCCTGCGCCACGAGGGCGAGCCTCGCCCCTGGGTGGTCTGGGTTCACGGTGCCGAGCAGGGTCGCCTCGACGACCTGTTCGCGTTCCGGGCCGGGCACCTGCACCACGATCTCGGGCTCAACGTCGCGATGCCGGTGCTGCCACAGCACGGTCCGCGGCGCGACCTCGGCCGCGCCTGGCCGGGCTTCGACCTGCTCGGAAACATCGCCACCATGATGCGCGCGGTGTCCGACGTACGCGCCGTCGTCGGCTGGATCCACGAGCAGGACCCGGTCTCGGTCACGGTCGTCGGCATGTCCCTCGGCGGCCCGGTCGCCGCCCTGACCGCGGGCCTCGACGACCGCGTCGACGGGGTGGTCGCGATCGTCCCCATGCTCGACGCGCACGCCACCATCGCCCACCACACCGCCAAGACCGGTCGTCTCGGCAAGAGGCTCGCCGCGCTGCTCCGCTCCGACCCGGTGAAGGCGGTCGGCACCGTGGTCGACCCCACCGCGCTGGAGCCCCACGCCCCTCAGGAGCGGCGGCTGGTCGTCGCCGCGCTCGGCGACCGGATGACGTCGGTGCGTGCCGCGCAGCGCCTGCACGGCAGCTGGGGCGGGCAGGTCCACTGGCATGCCGGCGGCCACATCGGTCACCTGATCTCCGGCGATGTGCGGGCCGCGCTCGACGAGTTCCTGGCGCCCGCGGCCGGCCGCTAGTCTGCGCATCAGCCAGGCACCAGAGCAGGAGTCCGACATGGCCGACGTAGTGCTGTTCCACCACGTGCACGGGCTGACCGAGGGCGTGCACGCCTTCGCCGACGAGCTGCGAGCCGCCGGGCACACCGTCCACACGCCCGACCTGTTCGAGGGCCGGGTCTTCGACACGATCGAGGAAGGGATGGCCTTCTCCAGGACGGTCCCCGTCGACGACCGTGCCGCCGCCGCCGCCGAGGGGCTGCCCGCCGCTCTCGTCTACGGCGGTTTCTCGATGGGGGTCGTGCCCGCCCAGACGCTCGCCTCCAGCCGCCCGGGC